>JAYWCS010000181.1:0-6329 GCA_043780315.1 Bacteroidota bacterium
CTGATCTGGTTCAAACTATTAGGTGATCTGATGTTTACCAAATCACCGGGACTTAGAAAAAATACCTTGCCCATAAGCGCGTTTTAAGCTCATTTCGTCCACTGCATTGAAATTCGCTTATTTCTCTTTAATTTAATACTGTAATGTATTATATTACAGTTTGAACAACAGTCAATTTTCCATCTCCATTCATATATTAACCTTGCTGGCAAGGGCGAACGGTGAATTATTATCCTCCGATTATTTGGCCGGAAGTATTAATATAAATCCGGTGTTGGTCCGAAAGGAGTTGATGAATCTGAAGAAACACCAGCTGGTAGCCAGCAAAGAAGGTAAGGGTGGAGGGAGCTATTTAAACAAACCGGCAGGTGAAATCCTTTTGTCGGATGTCTACCACGCAGTGAAACATCCAACGGTGCTGGGTTTGTCAAAAAATAAACCCAACCCTAAATGTATCGTCGGAAAGCAAATCACGAAACATTTAGAGGTTTTATACAGCCATGCAGAAAAAGCCATGATTCAACCATTTGAAAAAATAACCCTAAAAAAATTCATCGCTACATTCTCCTAAAATAAATTTAAATACGTATTGTCATCGTTCTTATTTCAATCAAAAAATACAGATATGAAAATAGCAATCATCGGAGCGAATGGAAAAATAGGCTCCAGAATTTTAGCAGAATCTCTCCGCCGGGGGCATGAAGTAACCGGCATCGCACGAAATCCGAAAAATAGTCCCAACCAATAAAAGTTGACATGGGTGAAAGCCGATGCATTAGACAACAACGCGTTGTCGGGAATATTAAAAGGAAAGGATGCCGTAATCAGCACGTTCGGAATTGACTTTCACAAACCGAAGACATTTCATCTTTTCAGCGATGCCATGAATTCAATTATTCATGCGACAAAAAAAGTAGGGGTGAAGCGTTTAATTAATGTGGGGGTTGCGGGCAGTCTGGAAATTGGTCCGGCGTACAGGTAGTAAATACGCCTGATTTTCCGGCAGAATGGAAACTGGCGGCCGACGCACAAAGAAAATCGTTAGAGATTTTTCGTAAAGAAAAAGATTTGGACTGGATTTTCTTCAGTGCGACCCTGATGATTGAACCCGGAGGCAAAACCGGAAAATTTCGTATCGGAAAAGACAACCCCGTATTTGATGAGAACGGAAACAGCCGTATCAGCTATGATGACTATGCGGTGGCACTAATAGATGAATTAGAAAATCCCCGGTTTATCAAACAACGTTTTACTATTGGATATTGATATGTTTTAACGCAACATTTTTTCAAAGGAAACCTTTTAAAACCAGACAATATACTTTTCGGAGAAAATAGGTTCCCTTTCGTTGCAATAATTGATGAATAATTTTATCTTAGCGGGCCAATAAAACCCTATGAAGCTGATTTATATACTTTCTTTGATCATCCCCTTCCATGGCGGAGCACTAATTTCCGAACCGGATTCCATTTCAATAGACACATACGAAGTTCGTTTAGCCCCCTGGCCGATTACCATGAAACGGATCATCGGCGAAACAGATACCTGTTACTACCTTCTTTTCCGGGACCAGCATACATTGAACAGCATTCAAATGACCACGATGGAATTCGAAAGCCTGGAACAATTGAAATATTTCGAGAAAGGATTATTTAGTTTAAAAAACGGTGCGAACGGGGATATTGCAGAATACGAGCGGTTTTCTATTAAAAAGGCGCAGCCGGCCAATACTAAAAAAGCAGATGCGTGGTACATACTACGTTATGGGAGCGCAGTCACCAATTTTCAACAGGCGCAGGCAAACCGGCTCATGAATATTATTAACAAACTATAAAAACTGCTTTTCCCTAAAATACAGTTCGATTTTCAACGTTATAAAAATCCAATTCACTATTATGAAAAAGTTTTTTCTGATTTTTCTGCTTTTACCCTTCGCCCTTCATGCCCAGTTTAGAATAGTGAACTCAGCAACGACCAATCTGATGGATGTGCGTCAGGGCACCTGGCCCATAAGCCTTCAAAGAATTACAAAACCGACCGACACATTTTATGTGCTTCAATTTCGCACGCAGGAGTATATGAATTCGGTGATCATGAAAACCCTGAAGTTTAATGATATCCAGCAATTGAAGTATTTTCAGCAGGGCCTGACTGCCTTAAAAACCGGAAATACCGGTGATGTGGCTGAATTCAAGGACTATACCATCAAAAGAGTGGATGTAAATAAAGACGGCATCTGGTATATTCTAACCTGCGATGGGGGCCAGACGAACTTCCAACAACCGGAAGCCGACCGGATGATTGCCGTGATTACGAAACAATAATTTCAATTTATGGTCGGGTATAGTTATTGCGGCAGTTTGTCGCGCATCAAACCATACACGAAAGTGCCTGTCACGGCGCCCAGGATCACTACGACCATCACTCCGTACCCATTTCCCAGTAGAACAAATACGGGTCCGGGGCAGGCGCCGGTGAGGGCCCAGCCCAGTCCAAATATCGTGCCTCCGAAGAAGTATTTTTTCCAGAATAGATCCTTGTCAAAAAAACGAATCGGCAGGCCGTTGATATCTTTCATTCCCCTGCTTTTCATAAAGGCGACTGCCAGCACACCGCAAAACACGGCACTCCCGATGATCCCGTACATCTGAAAAGATTGAAAGCGAAACATTTCCTGAATTCGATACCAGGAAACGGCCTCGGACTTAGTCATAATGATTCCAAAAAGAATTCCCGTTAAAATATATTTAATTGCCTTCATGTGTTTAGTTAAAAATAAGAGGAAATAAAAGATGCGTCATCAGCAGACCCCCAACAAAAAAACCAGTCACCGCAATCAGGGATTGAAACTGCAGATTGGAAAGTCCGGAAATAGCATGACCAGAAGTGCAACCTCCGGCGTAACGGGTTCCAAATCCAATCAGAAAACCGCCCCCCAGAAAGACCAATATTCCCCTGCCCGTGAATAAAAAATCAAAATTAAAAATTACGCCCGGTTCGAGTTGACCGTCGAATGGAATATGCAATTTTTGAAGATCCGCCACGGTGGCGGGAGAAAGCTGAATAGGTGTGGGTGACTGCAACCCGTGGGCCGCAATGAAACCGCCGACCACGGAACCGAGCAGAAAAAATAAATTCCAGCGCTGCTTTTTCCAATCGATATCAAAAAACTTTACGCGCCTGCCCACGCCGAGCATCGCACAAATATTGCTGAGGTTGGATGAAAACCCAAACGACTTTCCAAAATAGATGAGCAGCACCATAACGAACGCTATGGCGGGACCCGATACATACCAGGGCCACGTTTGTTGCAACAGGTTGAGCATATTTTTTATTGAGCGATGAGTAATTTTTAGCTTTTCAGCAATTTGCGTTTCAATAAAGCCCTTGTTTCCTGTAAGGAATCCGAATCGGCAAAAGCATCTTTGGGAACAAGGAAAAATGATCGGCTGTTAAAATAGAGGTGAAAGAAAAAAGGCGTTTCGAGAAAAGAACTGAAGTTGGTCCAGGCCCATGCATGCGAACCGCGTTCGGTTTGCAACACCACTTCACTTTCGTTGAAATCCATGCTAAAAGTTTCTAGGAACGTTTGTGACTTTTTATAGACACTAAAGGGCAGAAAGCGCCAGATAGTGATCAACAGGATGAACCATAAAAGAGAAAACAGCAGGAAGGAGGCTGGACGAATTTTGTGCAGGTAAAAAAATATTGCACTCAAAATGGTAAAAAGATTCACCACAACCAGCAGGAATTTTATTTCAGGTCTTGAAATAAAATGATACCGGAGCGCGCTAATCACCTGCTTCTTATCGTATTCGAAATGAATAACCATAATAGTACATTGGATACACAATGTACAAAGAAGCTCAAAAATTCAGGAAGATAGCCACAGGAAGAATTTAACGCATATCCCGGCAATGATTATAGTGATGGGACGCAGCCTCGTAGGGCGTCACAGAACGACTGCAGGAATACAACAAAGTAAGGAGCAGCGCCAGGGCCAGAATTTTTTTCATAGTTTTCAATTTAGATAATCCTTTAACGAAAAGCAGGTCCATAAAATTGCGAACGCTTAACCAAATTCCCGGTTGGCAGAGGGTAATCTGTCCCGGAATGGGAATGTTTTGTTGGGTCTACTGGTGTGTATTTTTTTGTTGCCGGAAAGAAACCGATGTTCACGGATTTAGATTTAAAAAAAAGATCCCCGCATAGATATGCGGGGATCAAGGTTAATTAAAACCGTCCAAAGTATTTTTAATGACTAGCTGCAACCCATGCTGTTGCCGCAGTTCAGGCACTTATAACAAGTACCGCTGCGAATAGTGATATGACCGCAGGTATTACAGGCAGGCGCATCGCTCTGCATACTTTTTGCTGCCGCATTCACTGCGCTTAATCCCAATTCCGCTTTCATAGTAGTTGATGATTTTGAGATCTGCGGATTAACCAGTGAAACCGCTGGTTTCGCCACGATCCGCACTTCGCTCAATTCAGGCGTTTTTTTTTCTGGCTCGGCCACCGGATGGTCCCAGTCTGCCGTTCCGGTATTCATCACTTCCGGTTTATCCAGCACATGTACCAGATCGGTTCTTCCCAGATATTCGTATGCCAGGGAACGAAAGATAAAGTCGACGATAGAGGTGGTGCTTTTAATATTCGGATGATCTACCATACCGGAGGGTTCAAACCGCGTGAATACAAATTTCTCGACAAATTCTTCCAGCGGCACACCGTACTGCAGACCGATGGAGATCGCGATGGCAAAACAGTTCAGCATGCTACGCATCGTAGCCCCTTCTTTGGCCATATCGATAAATATTTCACCGATTGCACCATCAGAATATTCTCCTGTACGCAGGAAAATTACCTGTCCGTTAATCTTGGCTTTTTGCGTGTACCCACGTCTTTTGGCCGGCAGCGTTCTGCGTTCCACGATCGTTGCGAGTTCACGTTTTAATTTAGTATCGGGAGAAGACTGCACTCTTTTTTGCACTTCCAGTAACAATTCCTGTACCGTCAGCTTGCTCATATCCACAATATGTGGCTCCATGGCGGCGAGCGGTTCGTTGGGAATTGTAGCCTTTAATTCTTCCGTTGTATCCGTTTTCTTTTTCTTATCCGATTTAGTACTGAGCGGCTGGGAAAGTTTGGAACCATCCCGGTACAATGCGCAGGCTTTCAGCGCCAGTTTCCAGCTCAACAGGTAGGCATCGGCGATCTCATCGATCGAGGCTTCGTTGGGAAGGTTAATGGTTTTTGAAATCGCGCCGCTGATAAAGGGCTGTACGGCACTCATCATGCGGATATGACCATGGGCATGAATAAAACGTTCTCCGATTTTTCCGCATTTATTTGCACAGTCGAATACCGGGAGATGTTCTTTCCGCATGTAAGGCGCCCCTTCCACCGTCATGGTTCCGCAGATATAATCATTGGCTTCGGCTATTTCATCATCTGAAAATCCGAGGGCTTCCAGCAGGTTCCATTCGAAATTATAATATTGTTCGGGTGCAAATCCAAGCCGTTTAAGACATTCTTCCCCGAGATTATAGACGTTGAAAACAAATCCAATTTCAAAAGCCGATGCAACCCCGCCATCCAGTTTTTTAATTTCTTCGGCGAAAAAACCTTTTTCACTAAGGGTCTGATGATTGATATGTGGCGCTCCGGCAAAAGTTCCCGCACCAACCGCATATTTCACGATGGAGTCGATTTCTCTTTCCGCATAACCCATATTACGCAGGGCAGCCGGAACGGATTGATTGATAATTTTGAAATAACCGCCGCCGGAAAGTTTTTTGAATTTTACAAGTGCGAAATCGGGTTCAACACCGGTGGTGTCGCAATCCATGACCAGACCGATGGTTCCGGTGGGTGCGATTACAGTTGCCTGAGCATTTCGGTATCCATATTTTTCTCCGAGCTGTACGGCATCATCCCAGGCCTTGGTCGCAGATTTCAGCAGGTAATCGGGACAATACTGCGCCTTAATTCCCTGCGGTTTGATCTGTAGTTTTTCATACTCGTCCGCATCATAGGCGGCGAGCCGGTGATTACGCATCACCCGAAGCATAGCTGCGCGGTTTTCTTCAAATTTTGGAAAAGCACCAAGTACGCGCGCCATTTCAGCGCTGGTTTTATAGGAGATCCCCGTCATGATGGCGCTGATGGCACCTGCGATGCCACGGGCCTCTTCACTATCGTAGGGAATACCCATCACCATCAGCATCGAACCCAGGTTAGCGAACCCGAGACCAAGTGTCCGGTAGTCATAAGATAACTGGGCCACCTCTTTGGAAGGAAACTGTGCCATCAAAACGGAAATTTCA
>JAYWCS010000182.1:0-2968 GCA_043780315.1 Bacteroidota bacterium
TTTTCAATCACCTGACTCAGGGTGGTCATTTCTGCTGGTTTGATCATAAATTTAATTTAGATCATAAATTTCAAATGCCGTACCAAGTATTATTTGTAACGCATATTTAGCATTATGGCAAGGGAATTGACTAATTAAAGGTAATTGAAGAAGTGTATGAGTGCTGAAGGACAAAAAAAAGTGCTTATCATCGACGATGAACTGGATATATGTTTTCTGCTTGGAAGAATTCTCCATAAAAGAAATATGACTACCGAATTTGCTCATAATCTGGCAGAAGCGGATACCGCGATTAAAAACGATCCGCCTTTTTTGATTTTTCTGGACAATAACCTGCCCGACGGTCAGGGTGTAGACTTTGTCCCTTATTTAAAACAGCATTATCCTGCAACACGGGTAGTTATTGTGACGTCCAATGACAGTATCAGCGATCAGAAAAAAGCGTTTTTAAAGGGCGCCGACGATTTTATGGCTAAACCGCTGAGTCTGGCGTTAATTAATCTAACTTTAGATCGAATGTGTGCGCTGGGGTAATCGTCTGAAACTTTCCCCGAATTGTAGAGTTATTTTCACTTCTTTGGATATATTCTGGAGAACTGGGCGCCTGAAACCGGGAATGCACTGCTAAATTATCTGTGAACGGTCTGGCAAAATTTTATATAGTATACTGCGTCTTCTCTTTTAACATTCACTTTTTTAAATCAACCATTATGGGAAATCTGTTGTACATCATTGCGGTTATTCTGGTTATTTCGTGGGCAATTGGCTTTTTCGGATATCATGCGGGTAATATCGTCCATATCCTGCTGGTGATTGCGATTGTAGCTGTCCTGCTGAAATTGATTCGCGGAACGGCAAACTAATATTGCTTTTAAAAATGTAACTGTTGCCTCCCGGAGTCAACAGTTATTTTTTTGCTAATGGCCTCGTAAAGAGCTAATTTGGTACAACAGTTGTGAATTTATTTAAAATCCATCTGTATGATTGTTGCCATCGCCCATAAGACCCCTGCCATTATTTTAGATAAGTTAACGCGTTTGCTGAATGCCTTATGGGAGGTGAAAAATAATTACGAGCGAACGGCCGGCCATATTCAGAATCGGCAATTGAAATTATCACTGCTCGGCATCGCCCAGGAAAGTAAACAATACGCAAATGAATTAATCGCTCACATTGAAACGCTGGGTGGTTTGTTACAAGACCGTATTAAAGTGGATTTTAACAGGGTGGAAGATGCTGCGGGTCACCATGAATTAAAGGGTGTTGGAGAAGATCTCCGTCAGTTGAATTTGAGCGAACGGCTTTTGCTTAAAACCTACAAGGATGTTTTGAATGAGCCTTTTTTGTATGATACCATCCGTCAGATGGTGCGGTATCAGCAAAATGGTCTTTTACATTGCTTCTCTCAGATCAGGATGTTAAACGCCACGATGTTAAATACAGTTATTTGAATGAATGCTATCATTAAAAGGGGCCTCTAATAAAAGTATTTTTCAAAATTTGTTATTCTGGCAAGGAATTTATATTAGTATATAGAGTCATTAATATCAATCAATCACTAAAACTGGATAACATGAAGACGACAAAAATATTACTGGGTTTTGTTATCGGTGCTGCCGTTGGTGGTGCATTGGGTATCTTATTCGCACCGGATAAAGGAGCTGAAACACGTCGTAAAATTGCCGATCAAGGCAATGATCTGGCTGATAATCTGAAAGGGAAGATCACTGATCTGGTAGACGGGGTGAAGGACAAGTTTAACAATATGAAGTCCGACGCAGAAGATGTAGTAGATAAAGGATACACTGCGTACAATCGTACGAAATCGGAATTCAATTCCTGAAGAAAACAAAAGCCGAGCGGGATATGCGTTCGGCTTTTGTTTTAATATTTTGTGAGTTCGGGCTTTACCTGTTCGATGTATGAAATAATTCCTCCTTTTAAATTATAGAGATTTTCGTATCCAAAGTTTTCCTCCAGTTCACGAATGGCTTTCAGGCTGCGTATGCCTGATTTGCAATGCACCACAACATCGATATCCCGTGGAATCTGATCAACGTGCTCGGTAATCGTAGCCAATGGAATGAGTTCGCCACCGATTTGTACAATCTCCTGTTCGCTCTGCTCGCGTACATCAATGAGCTTAAATTTTTTACCGCTCACCTGCCAGTTATATAAATCCTGTGCGGTAATTTCTTTCACTGGTTTTTCTTCAACCGCGCGCATGCCGCAAAATTGTTCATAGTCGATGAGTGTAGAAATTGTTGGATTTTTTCCATTCACCGGATTATCGTCCCGGCGTTTAATATGAAAGGTGCGGTTCTCGAAATTCAACGCATCAAAGGTGAAAAAACGACCGGATAATATCTCGCCGATTCCGGTGATTACTTTTATAACTTCCAGCGCCTGCAAGCTGCCGATAATGCCGGGTAAAACACCGAGTACACCACCCTCAGCGCAACTGGGAACCAGTCCGGGTGGGGGTGGCGTCGGATACAGATCCCGGTAATTGGGTCCTCTTTCGCCTTTCCTGTTTACGTAATTGAAAACAGAAACCTGTCCTTCGAATTGAAATATGGAGGCGTACACATTGGGTTTATCCAGCAACAGCGTGGCATCATTTACCAGATAACGGGTTGGAAAATTATCCGTTCCATCGGCCACCACATCATAGTCTTTTATAATATCCAATGCATTTTCGGCATTCAGGTGCGTATTATGTAATTCAAAACGGGTATAAGGATTGAGTGCTTCCAGTCTGCGTTTGGCAGCTTCTACTTTGGGCTTGCCGATTTCATGTATGTCATACAATATCTGCCTTTGCAAATTGCTGTCGTCCACCACATCAAAATCAACGATGCCGATGGTGCCCACGCCCGCCGCGGTGAGGTACAACAGGGCCGGACTCCCCAGGCCACCGCTTCCAATAATTAATACTCTGGCGGCTTTTAATTTTCGTTGTGACTCA
>JAYWCS010000183.1:0-9668 GCA_043780315.1 Bacteroidota bacterium
TCAATCACATGCACAACCCCGTTGCTGGCCTTTAAATCGGTTGCAGTTACGGTTGCTTTTCCCCCTTTCTCATCGGTCAGCACTACTTTACCCGCTTCAATGGAGGCGGTTAATTTTCCGCCGGCAACCGTTGTCAGGGTTGCTTTGCCATTACCGGCTTTGATGGCTGCCAATACTTTTTTTGCATCCAGGTTGCCCGCCACCACATGATAGGTCAGGATACCTGCGAGGGTTGCCTTGTTTTCCGGCTTCAATAAATTGTCCACGGTGCCAGCGGGCAATTTTGCAAATGCTTCATTGGTCGGTGCAAAAACGGTAAATGGTCCTTTGCTCTTCAGGGTCGTCACCAGGCCAGCTGCCTTTACCGCTGCTACCAGCGTTGTATGGTCTTTTGAACCAGCTGCTACGTCAACAATATCTTTCATTGACTGTGCCATTGTGGTCATGGCAAAAAAACCTGCTGCAAGAAACAAGACGATCTTTCTCATTGATTTCATAATTCTTAATTTTTGAATATAAGTGATAAAAAAAGGTTATTTAACAGAATGCGTTATTCAGTCGGATCCGAATACCGCGATCATGCATCACTTAACATTTTGGTGGGATTGTCGTGTAGGAGTATCTGCGACCGGAGTGTTTTCCGGAGTGAGTTGTTGAATTAACGCCCTGAAGTGTTTGCGCTTGAATTATAATCCGGCAGACTCATACTGCCGCACGCCCGTTTCACTTGCAATCAGCGCGACACGCGCCAATTGATGGAAAAGAGATATTTCTACAACGCCGGTGATTTTTTTGGACTGGTATTGAATCTGCGCGGATTCGGGCCATTGAGGAAAGAAGCAGTCGATCAGCCAGTTTCCGTTTCTGCTGAAAACAGGTCCCTGAGATTCCGGGAGTAAGCGGACGGACAGCGACACTTCCGGCCACAGGGATTTCAATTCCCTTTGCACAAAATGGTTAGCCTGCGGTAAAACTTCCAGCACAAGCGGAAACTGACTGCTGAATACAGGAACGAATTTGGATTCATCGGCCAGAATAATAAATTTCTTCGCCATGGACGCCAGGAGTTTCTCCTGGGTGTGAATGCCCGCGCCGCTTTTCAGTGCATTGAGCTCATGATCGACCTGATCGCATCCATCGAAATATAAATCCAGCCGGTCTGTCTCGGAACTATCAAAAACCGCGATGCCGGCGTCCTTTAAAAAAGCCTCCGTGCTGAGCGAGGAAGTATATAAATGAACCGAAAGGCCCTGCGCAATTCCTTCGACTATGAAAGCGGCCAGCAATCGCATGCTGGATCCGTCTCCCAGACCAACGGTACTCTCTGGCGAAATAAGTGAAAACGCTACCCGGGCTGATTCTTTTTTGAGGTCCATAACGTGAATCTGGCAATGAAATACCAAAAAATAAATCCTTTTTTCTCACGATAAAACTACTCTAGAAGTTTCTCATTTAATTGAAAATATTTAGATACATTGTCGGGGATTGCAGATAATTATAATATCGTGGTCGTTACACTGTTAGTAAACAGGGCACGCAGGGCTCCGCTGGCAAGGTTCAGCGCTGTGTATATGAAATAACAAACGCTCATCAATCCGCAATGCTTTCCATGAAAGAGGTTTCCATTTCCCGTTCTGAACATCCCATTTTAAAATTCTTTCGTAAAATACCATTGGCGACGGTGGTTGTTATTGTATATGTCTTCATTTCAGTCTGCGCAACAGCGCAATGTATTCTGGGGCATTTGAAATCGTATGGCAGATCAGAAAAGATTTATACGAATTATAATAATTATGTCATATTCAAAAATTCTTTTTTCCATCTGATACAAGGCAAGAACCTGTATGTATTTTATTTAAATGAACAATGGGACTTATATAAGTACAGTCCGAGTTTCTCTTTTTTATTCGGAAGCTTCGCCTACCTGCCTGATTTTATCGGATTATTTTTTTGGAATTTGCTGAATGTCCTTCCCGTACTAATCGGTGTAAAATATTTAAAAGGTATTTCAAATCGGAATAAATATTACGCGCTGCTGTTTTGTGTTATTGAATTATTGGGAAATCTGCAAAATTCTCAGAGTAATGGCCTAATGGCCGGATTGATCATCCTGACATTTATTTCGCTGGAAAATGAAAAATATTTTTTTGCTTCTTTATTTGTGGTTTTCTCTGTTTACCTGAAAATATATGGTGGAATTGCTTTTGTATTATTTATATTCTATCCAGCGAAACCCAAATTATTTTTCTACACTTTGTTTTGGTTTATCGTTATCGGTCTGTTGCCGTTGATATCCATCTCCTGGAATCAATTGATTTATTTGTATTATCGCTGGGGTGAATTACTTAAAACGGATCAGGAATTATCGATCGGTATATCGGTGTCGGGGATTCTGTATACCTGGTTCAACTGGCAGGTTAGCCGAACGATGATTTCTTTGATCGGAATAATCGTTTTTCTACTGCCTCTCTGTCGGATTCCACAATTTAAATACAGTGCTTTTCGGTTAAGCATGCTTTGTTCCATGCTGGTATGGGTGGTCATATTTAATCATAAAGCGGAGTCCCCAACATATATCATCGCCCTGTTGGGGGTTGCGATCTGGTATTTTTCACAACCGAAAACTGTTGTCAATTTTGCATTGCTTATTTTAACCTTAGTACTCACCACTTTTTCTGTATCCGATTTGACTCCTCGTTTTATTAGAAACGGCTTTGTAAATCCTTACGGCATCAAGGCGGTGATGCCAATCGTTGTATGGTGTAAAATAATGGTGGAGCTTTATTTTAAAAATTATGCGGAGGTGGGTAAGAAATACCCCGGCATATCGAATCCAATGGCGAGCGGATTAGTGAGTCAATAACAAAAAACAGGACAAGGCAGAATGGGCGATACCTTACTTTAATAATTCATTCTACTTGTTTGCTCCACGAAAGCTGAAGACATGTTAGCAACTATCTCCTTTTTCCAGGTATTGATTTGATCGGGATGCAACTCCTGTTTGCGCGCTAACTCCTCAATCGTGGAGCGTTCCCTTCATGCTTCCAGTACAACTTTGGCTCGTGAATTCTGCGCTGAACTTGCGCCTGGATTTCTTTGCCATAAATGGTCGTTTGAGATGAAAAAATCATGCTTAAATACCTGCCGTGTTTTTTGGATCCATCATTATGGTCGCATCTGCCACGATTTCCATCTTTATCGTTTTGGTTCTCTTCATTCTTTTTACGCGTTTTTCATACGTTAAAAAAGATTGACCTACTTGTAGGAACACCACGCAGAATTAGTAGAAAAAGCAAACAAAGTGGAACAACAGAATATCGACGCCGAGCTGAAATATGAAATCGAACTGGCGAAATCACAATTCATCCAATCGTCTGGTAAAGAAAAAATTTAAAGTGGCCTGATTCAAATTCAATTTAAAGTTAACGCAGATGTTCATGTTCGCCTTCATGTGGTTCGGGACTTCTTTGCGGATGGCTTGCGGCTGGCGGAGCCGGCTGCACACGAGTGGGAGCCGGATGGGACACCGATTGCTGATGGGTTGCCGGATTTGAATACGCAGCAGGTGAATGGTTTGTTAGTGACTGTGTTTGTGCCTGATTCACCCGGGGATGTATTTGTCCCTGATTGGACTGCGTATGCATGGCCGGCTGATTCATGGCTGGATGACCGTGCTGGTCAAAACGCTGACCGTTCACATGGTTCATTGCCATTGTCGCCGGATGGCCGTGGTTGACAGACGCAAATTGATTGCGATCCTGACGCATCGCCTGCTGGTGATTGATTTGTTCACCAGTTGGCTGAACATGGGTTTCGCGCACCGCCATTTGCTCCTGTGCATTCGGACGGGCAGCGAGTCCGCCCGGTCCGCCATTAAAACTTGTTCGGTTGTTAACGATCGTCGTATTATTAATCACCGTGTTGTTCACATACGTATTACGGATTACGGTGGTGTTTACATTCGTCACCGCTGTATTATAATGAAATCCGCCGCCCTGCCACATGCCTCCGCCGTAACCGGATCCACCATATCCGTATCCATAATTTACGCCTCCATAGAATCCTACATGGGTACCCCAGTACCCCGAATGCCATCCATAATACCCGCCGGAATATCCCCAATAGCTGGGCGTCCATAAATATCCGATTTGAGGAGGACGAACCCAAACGCCGGGTGTCCAGAAATAACCGTCATCTGTATACGCCCAGTAACCGGGCGTCCAGAGAAATCCGTCGGTCGGACAGGGAGGTTGTGCGTAAACCGGTAATGGCGGCGGTGCAATACGGGCCGAAATGCTGATACCGAAACTTATTTGTGCATCTGCTTGAATGGCCATAAACGAAAAACCAAGGCAGGTGATAGCAACGTGAATATACTTTTTCATACTTTTTCTTATAGTTATCAAACGAATAGACAAGATATATACCATTTATAAAGAATGCAATGCAATAACAATTCATTAAATATCCACCCGCGCTGGCACGATTATTTACTCTATCCGTTAACTTTGGGAGTTGATTTATATTTTAATTACCGACACATGCGCATTTTGAAAAACACGTCATATCTGTTCCTTTTTTTCGCTATTGCTTTCTGTAGCACGCATTGTAAATCCGGACTAGTAACGACTTCCAATGGATGTTACAATCTGATTAAATCAGGACAGGATCAGCTACGGGCGGCTGATTACAATGATGCGCTCGCGAATTTCAATGAAGTACTGAAGAAATGCGATGCCTACGACGCAAAACAATCGGGTTTTGCCGGAAAAGCCGGTGCGTTGAATGGACTGCATCAATATAATGATGCCCTGACAGCCGCACAGGATGGATTAAAGATTGATGCCTCCAATGTTGATATAATGTTTGAAAAAGCGAGCGCAGAGCTCGGTCTGGGTATGAATGCAGCAGCGAAAACAGATTTGCAGACAGTGATTTCCCTGACGGAAAAAAACCGGAATACGGCACAACGGGCAACGATCTATGCGAAGATTGCTGCGATGGACAGTCGCGAAGGGCAATATGCTGATGCGCAGAATTATATTGGGCAGGCGATCCGGCAGGATCCTGGCAATCTGGATCTGCTGGTACTACAGGGAGATATTTATACTTCCGCAGGGAATTTTTCGTCTGCCATTGACAGTTATAATCAGGCCATTTCCAAGGGAAAAAATGATGGCTCCGCTAACAAAGGAAAAGTAGAAGCCCTGATTAAAATGTACCAGGCGAAATATAATACGAACAATGCAAACGATATGGCCGCTAAAATGGCCTCCTCCGAAAAACAGCAGGTATGCGATGCTATTAAATCCGGATTGGCGCAGGGCATGAAGGATATGAACATCGAAATGGCACAGATTGCCATTTGCAAATAATTATCAAAGATCAACTATGAAAAAATATATATTTATTCCACTTTCTCTCGTCCTGATTTTTCCATCTTGTAAAAGTCTCAATAACACACAGAAGGCCACCGGCGTGGGCGTTGCAGCGGGTGGAGCCGCAGGCGCATTAATTGGCGGGGGCGGAAAGAGTTCCGTGATTGGTGCCCTCATTGGTGCGGCTATCGGCGGCGGCGCCGGTTACCTTATCGGAAATAATATGGATAAGCAGGCCAAAGAAATTAAACAGGCCGTTCCGGATGCACAGGTAGAAAGAGTGGGAGAGGGGATTAATATGACCTTCACTTCAGGATTGTTATTTACGATCAGCTCCAGTAATCTGAGTGACGCGGCGCAACAAAATCTGGTGAAGATTGCAGGTGTATTTAATAAATATCCGGAAACGGTTATTTTGATTGAAGGGCATACCGACAATACCGGGACAGATCAGTACAATGTTGAATTGTCAAAGAAAAGAGCCTATGCAGTGAGTGATTTTTTGGTTTTACAGGGAGTGGCCCAAAAACGTTTCGACATTAAATGGTATGGAAAAGACCAGCCAAAATATCCCAATGATACCGATGCCAACCGCCAACTCAATCGTCGGGTAGAAGTTGCGGTGATCGCAGATAATCAGATGAAAAAAGAAGCCGATCAGGGAAAACTTCCTCAATAAATGAGCGTTCCCCCTACAATTTTAATACTCCTTTCAGTTACAAAATTGCAGCTGCTGCAAATATTTATTTTTATGTAAGCGGTAATCTGTCTAATCGGTGGACTATATACTTTTGCGATCTATCCGGAAAGCAGAACTATCCAATTTCCGATAAAAAGACCCCAACCCTTTAAAATGAGAATTCCAGCCCTGATTTTACTCTTGTGTTCCCTGTTTTGCAAGGTTTCTGCACAAGGTATCCGTTCTAATTTAGCTTTTAAAGGAACCCTCGTGGATTCCCTTTCCGGAAAACCTCTTCCGTATGTAACCGTTTCATTACAGGATTTAAAAACGAAAGTTGCCATCAAAACAGTGGTATCCAAAGAAGACGGAAGTTTCGCGATCGTTGCTCCGGAGAATAAGGACCTGCTGCTGGTGCTGGCTTCCACCGGTTACAACGATCAGTCTATTGTGCTGCTGAAGGGCGCCGAAAGAATACTGGGAGCGATCTCCTTATCACTGGCCAACAAACAAATGAAGGAATATACGGTCGTCGCCGCCCGGCCGGTGATTAAAAGGGATCTCGACGGTATCACCTATGATGTCAGTGCCGATCCGGAAACGCCTGCCCTGAGTGTTTTGGATATCATGCGTAAAGTGCCTTTGTTATCCGTGGATGCATCAGACAATATCAAATTAAAAGGTAAAGGCAATTACAAAATACTCATCAACGGAAAAGAGTCATCGATGCTGGCTAAAAATCCATCCGACGTACTGCGTTCTATGCCCGCAACCAATATCGAAAAAATTGAAGTCATTACCACCCCGCCCGCAAAATATGACGCGGAAGGATTGGCCGGCATCATCAATATCATTACGAAGAAGAAAATTGATGAGGGTTATAATATCGGAATCAATGGTCGCCTGAATTCAATATGGGGTCCGGGCATTAATCTGAACGGCACATACAAAAAAGGAAAATTCGGATTGTCCGGATATGCAGGGTATAATGTTCGTAATACACAAACCAATAGCAGCGGCAGCGATCAGCTTTTCTTTGCCGATCATTCCACCTTATCTCAGAACGGCACTCACACCCAGGGCTCTCATAATAACTACGGAAACGCTGAATGGAGTTATGAATTTGACAGTCTGAATTTCCTGAATGGTTCTATCGAATTTTATAATGGTGATAACAAGCAGGGAGGAAATCTTTTATCGAACAATTTTGATTTCAATCAAACGATTCTGCAGGCCTATCGGTTATTGAGTGACGGTCGGAATACCTACCAGGGAACTGATGTGGATGTCACCTACCAGCATGGATTTAAAAGAGATAAAAATCAGCTGCTCACGATTTCATACCGGTATGGGTATTCGCCCAATACGCAGCATGTTGATTATATTATTACCGATACCATCAATTACCGGACACCCAGTTTCAGACAATACAATAACTCCGGAAACAAGGAACATACATTCCGGATCGATTATGTACAGCCATTCAAAAAAGTTACGATGGAAGTGGGAGGCAAGGTTAAGATCCGGAATAATTTCAGCGACTTCGAAACCAATGTATACAACGATTCGAGTAAGGATTATTTATTAAATCCGGAACAGACGAATGATTTTAACTATAATCAGGATATTTATAGTTTTTATAATTCGTATCAGGTGAAATGGTCCAAGTGGAATGCCAAGGCCGGATACCGATTAGAGAACACAACGGTGCATGCAAATTTTGTTTCGGAGGCCAGTACCGTAAATCAGAATTATACCAATCTGATTCCGTCTTTGTCGATCCAGCGTAGCCTGAATTTAAGCAGCCTGACCCTCGGCTATACAGATCGGATTAACCGTCCGGGGATCGATCAGCTGAATCCCTTTGTGGATAAAGGAAATCCGAATTTCATCAGTACCGGCAATCCAAATTTACATCCGGAAATCAATCACAGTTTTGAGATCAACTATAGTCGTTTTACGAAAACATCCGTAACAATCGGAATGAGTTACTCGTTTTCAAATAATTCGATACAAACGGTGAACAGTTTACAGGTAGACAGTCTCCCAAATAATACGAAGGATACGGTTACGCTGACAACCTTCCAAAATCTGGGTAACAATCGGGACCTGGGAATGAATTTCAATGTAAATTTTTCAAAAATTGAGAATCTGAGTATCAGCCTCAACGGACAGGTTTCACATGTCTGGTTGAAGGGAACCTATAACGGACAATTTTTCCGGAACGATGGATATACGGGCAACGCGTTTGTAAATGCCGGATATAAATTTGGGAAGGGATACCGGGTGGGTCTGGACGCCGGTGTTTTTAGTGGTGACGTGAATCTGCAGGGAAAATCAAGTAGTTTTCTTTTCACTTCTTATTTATTATCGAAATCCTTTCTGGATAAAAAATTGACGTTGTCGCTGGTAGCGATTAATCCTTACAGTCGTTTTTTTAATAATACATCCACTATTACGACGCCTGATTTTCATCAGTCGTCTTACAATGAAACCTTCTATCGGAGTTTCTCACTGCGCTTTAATTTTAAATTCGGTAAACTTAACAGCGATATTGCGCGCAACCGGCAGGTGAATTCAAATGATGATACGAAATCTGCTAAGCCGGCTGGCGGCAATCAATAGGCATCCGATGATATAACATGCGCGTGCGTTTTAACAAACATCGTTATGTTTAAATAAATATTCAATAATGTGGAAGCATATTATTAATTCTCACTTTTTTACGATTATTTATCCGATTTTTCTGGCGCTGTCGGTAGTACTCGGATCTTATATCGCAAAAGAGTCCTGGATAAACAAAAAGGTGGATTGGGAATCGTCGGGGATTGAATCTTCAGTGATTGCGATTTTTTCACTGCTTTTGTCGTTCACCTTTTTTGCATCCAATAATTTGGTCAGGTACCGGATGGGAATCATTTACAATATCCGGGATGCCTCCGCGAATCTAAGTAGAACGGGTTTGTTTACAGAGGATTCCATCAGGATGGTAACAAAAAATTATCTGACCGTCTAGTTACGTGAGATGATTGAGTTTAAGAGTAATTATACAGCCAAAATTCAATGATTTCGCCCATCAGCTGCATGTGCTGGAGACCGGGCAGTGAATGCTTCTATCTAACATTCGGAATAAATTCACGCTTCACCGCCTCTTCGATGAGGGCGGGGGGTAATATACCCTGCGATAAAATGAAATCGTGAAAACGCAGCTGGTTAAATTTTTTACCGAGAACTTTTTCAGTCTCTTTACGCAGACGAATCATTTTTGTAAAACCATAAAAATAGCTGTTTGCCTGACCGGGTGCGCGCACTGTATATCGCTCCACCTCCTGTTTGGCAAATGCGTGCGATGAACCCACCTCGTTCATTAAAAAACCCATCGCCTGGGCTTGCGTCATCGTGCCCGCCTGTAATTCCGGATCGAGAAAGGCGCGGGCAGCCCGTAATAAACGATAGTCGAGTGATACTAATTTGCCTTCCACCGGCATATAGGGTAAGGTGATGGATTCGGAATAGAGTGCCCAGCCTTCCACATTCGTTGAATTAAATGCGTACAGGGCACGGGCCTGTGAAACGCCCTCTTCCACCATTTTGTCAAATTGCAATTCATG
>JAYWCS010000184.1:0-3764 GCA_043780315.1 Bacteroidota bacterium
TGCATGTGGCAGACAGGGTGGGTAGTATTCAGGTGGGCAAGGATGCAGATCTGGTTTTATGGACTGATAATCCGCTCAGTGTATATGCTAAGCCGTCCAAGACAATTGTTGACGGAACGATTTATTTTGATATTGAAAAAGATTTACAGATGCGCATCCAGCTGGCGTATGAAAGAAATGTACTCATTCAAAAAATAATTGCAGCAAAAAAGGGCGGCGCGAAAACAGTACCCGCTGTGTTAACAGCGGGTGCCAGTCAGGACAACGAATAAAAAATCCGGTTACAGGTGGTCAATCGTTTTATTATGAAAAAGAAATTAATCAGTATCAGTTTGTGGTTAATCATTTTCACTGCAAAATCGCAGGAGACCATGTCGCCTGCGGCCGCGCAGACCGGCCCGGTGGCGCTAACGAATGCGACGATACATATTGGTAATGGACAGGTGATTAATAACGGAACGATTTTATTTACTGGCGGAAAGATAACGGCCGTCGGTACTTCGGTACCCACAACGGGGGCAACGATCCTAGATTGTTCCGGTAAGGAAATATATCCTGGTTTGATCGATGCAAATACTAATCTGGGATTGAATGAAATTTCAGCCGTACGGTCTACCCGCGATGATTATGAACTCGGCGATATCAATCCAAATATTCATGCCTTTATTGCCTACAATACGGATTCGAAAGTGATCAATACGGTACGCTGCAATGGTATTTTATTGGTCAACGTGATTCCGCAGGGGGGAATTATCAGTGGCAGTTCTTCTGTGATGCAACTCGATGCATGGAATTGGGAAGATGCGGTTTATAAAAAGGATGGCGGCATACATTTTAACATGCCCGACCTCACCCGTTTCACAGAAACCCTGGATCCGGTAAAGGCAGGTCTGGATCATGTAGACGAAGTACGTACTTTTTTCCGCGAAGCAAAATCATATTTTGATGAACCCAAACACGTTCATACAAATCTGAAGTTTGAAGCGACACGCGGTCTGTTCGATAAAACACAATTCTTCTATGTGCATTGTGAACTGGTAAGGGAAATGATGATTGCTGTAGAATTTGCAAAGGAGTTTGGATTTAAAACCGTGATTGTTGGCGGGACGGACAGCTGGCGAATCGCTTCTTATCTGAAAGAGATGCATATAGCTGTCATATTAAATGAAATGCACAATTTGCCGGCAGTAGAAGATGATGATGTGGATGATTATTCCAAAGCACCCTTTCTATTGCAACAGGCCGGTGTTGAATATTGCATTGCAGATGCAAATCAGATGACCCGCTTCAGAAACCTCTCCTATAATGCAGGCATCGCTGTTGGATATGGTATTACTAAAGAGCAGGCGCTGGAAGCGATCACACTGAGCCCGGCAAAAATACTGGGTATTGCAGATAGAACCGGTTCGTTGGAAGTGGGTAAGGATGCAAACATCGTCGTATCAGCAGGTGATATCCTGGATATTAAATCCAGCACCGTTGTCAATGCGTTTATTCAGGGACGGCAGATCGATCTGAATAATAAGCAAAAACAACTGTATCATAAGTACATGAAGAAATATGGTTTGACTGAATAAGTTATTAAATCAGACGATTCGTCTTTGAACCATAAGTACGCTGTGTTTGGTAAATACCGGAATGACCGCTAAAATAATAGGCAGTGAAACAGGCAACGGCATAGTACAATACGTTATTACCACCGAATAATTCAACACCCAGGATTGTAGACGCAATGGGCGTATTGGTTGCTCCGGCGAAAACGGCGATGAAACCGATGCCCGCCATCAGCTCAACGGGTGCACCCGTAAACATCGCCAGGGTATTACCCAAGGCGGCACCGATAAAGAACAAAGGGGTCACTTCTCCTCCTTTGAATCCGGTTCCCAATGTGATGGCGGTGAATAAAAGTTTCCATAACCAGGATAAGGACCCGGCGCCGCCGACACGAAAACACGAAACGATAGAAACTGCCTTTGGGTCGGGATTGGTTACCCCGAGGCTTAAATAATCCTGCGTTCCCAAAACATACGTGAACAGGATGATGACCAAGCCACCGATGGCCGGAATCAGCCAGGGAATGCGAATCCATCGATTACTGTAGTTTTTGATGCTGTGAGAAAGGGTAGAGAAAAAATATCCGGCCAGTCCGAAGAGTGCACCCGCAACAGTCACTTCGAGGAGCAAGAGAAAATCAAAATGGATAAAAGAAAATAAATAATTTCCAGTGTCAAGTAAATGAATATGATATTGGGTATGATGGATACCCCACGCAGTGCAGCTGATATCGGCCAGTACACTGGCTATCAGACAAGGAATCAGGGCCTCGTGTTTTATCTGGCCCCGGGTTAACACTTCCAAAGCAAAGATTGCTCCGGCTACGGGTGTTCCGAATACGGCACCGAAACCCGCAGCGATTCCTGCCATGAGTAATATTTTTACATCTTCGGGTTTCAATTTTAATTTTTCAGCAAAAAACTGGGCAATACTTCCACCCATTTGAACAGCGGTTCCTTCTCTTCCGGCCGATCCGCCGAATAAGTGTGTAATGAGTGTAGTTATCAATACCAGTGGTGTCATTGAAATGGGAACACCGCCGCCTGGCGCGTGAATTTCTTCAATAATGAGGTTATTGCCAGCTTCCGCATTTTTGCCGAATAATTGATACAGGAAATAAATGATAATGCCCGCTAAGGGTAAGAGAAATAATAACCAGGGATTTGCAAAACGAAATTGAATGGATTGGTCCAGCAGCCATAGAAACAGAGCGACCAGGGAACCAACTACGAATGAAAGCGGAATAATACGTAATGCCCACTTTAAAAGATAAGAAAGAACAAAAATGTTTTCGAAGAAATCTTTGAAACGCTTCATACCTACAAATTCTGATTAATAAATTCAGTTAAAATTTGTAGGCGTCATTAGACTCGGCGGAGCCGGGACGGTTTAGCAGGAAGACACCATTTCCCTTCAAAATCAAATTTAATTATTTTTTTGATACTTACCACAACTAAAAAATAAGCGTCAGATTAAATTCAGCTATTGACGGCTGTCTGTGCCTCTTTCGCCACCGAATTGGTATCCTTACAAAATGAAAAACCGAATAGACTTCCCTGTCCGATCTGACTCTTCACCCATATTTTTCCACCCTGCGCTTCAATAAATTCTTTTGAAATAGCTAACCCCAGTCCGGTACCCGTGCGTTCATGCGAACCAGGCACTTTAAAATACCGGTCAAAAACCCTCGCTAAATATTTCTCGTCGATCCCTTTACCGTGATCCTGAACGGCCACTTCCACCTGATTATTTTTTGGCGAAACGGTTATTTCTATCACGGAAGAATCAAAGGAATACTTAATGGCATTCGTAAGAAAATTAATTAACACCCAGATTGTTTTTTCCTTGTCCGCATAGATCATCGGAGTTGCCGGCGAAATGTTTGTTTTGATGGATATTTTTTTCTGTTGTGCAGGCACCTGTACGGCTTCAATAGCTTCTTCAATGATGGAATTCACGCTGGTGGGTTGCAGGCGCAGTTGAATATTCCCTGTTTCCACCTGAGCCATGTTAATGAGTTCACTGGTAATCTTCAGCAGCCGGTCCGCATCATCGCGTATGCTATTGATTAATTCCTTTTGATCTTCCACCAGTGGGCCGGTTCTTTCATCCGACAATAATTTGGTACTCATCTTGATGGAGGAAATAGGTGTTTTCAATTCATGAGATACCGTAGCGATGAAGTTTGTTTTTGCTTCATTCAATTCATG
>JAYWCS010000185.1:0-6245 GCA_043780315.1 Bacteroidota bacterium
TACAAAGGGCGCAATACTCTCGGTAGGGAATGGTAGTCCGTCGGCCGTTGCCACATGCTCCTTCATAAACTCGGGCAGGTTACTGGCGGTACTCACTTCCACACCCACATAAACGAATATACCCAGCATACCGAGGGCCAGCTGTGTATATTTTAAAGGACCGCCTTTATCAATCACCTTACCACCGCCGGAAGCCGCTTCTTCCGCTGCCACCGCTTCCAGATCTATTTTATTCGGGAGCGAGGAAAACTTAAATATAACGGCCACAATTAAAAATGCAATCCCCAGAATAAGATAGGGTGTTTTAATACTTTCTATACTCGCCACCCCACGGGTACCGGCGGCAACGGTTCCGAAAATAGCAAAACTCACTAACAACGGACCGATCGTGGTACCGAAATTATTTACCCCTCCGGCCAGACTCAAGCGCTGTGAACCCGTACTCGGATCACCCATAATAATCGCCAGCGGGTTGGCAGCTGTTTGTTGCAGAGAAAAACCAAGTCCGACGATGAATAATCCGGTAATCATCAGGGGGAAAGAAGATGTCTGTGCCGCCGGATAAAAAAGCAGGGTTCCGATAGCGGATATAACCAGCCCCAGCGCAATCCCGTTTTTGTAACCGATGCGATTGAGAATATCCCCCTTATAGGCTTTTGAAATGAAAAAATAAATGATGGCCCCAACGGTATAAGCTACATAAAAAGCAAAGGAAATCATTTGAGACTGCCACTGCTCCAAATGCAGTTTTTCTTTAAAAACCGGAATGAGAATATCGTTACTGGCCGCTACAAATCCCCAAAAAAAGAAAACACTGATTAATACGCTGAATTGTGACCATTTGGTGTTTTGACTCATGTGCGGGCAAGCGTTTAAAATGAGAGTTGAAAGTAGTCAAAGTTTTGCCTTGATGAAAAATTTTTTCATATAACATAAAGAATCCCTGAAACCTTCATAAATTGATCTCCAAATCTAATGCGTGTTCTCATACTCAATTTTTTTTCATGGAGATTCTACATGTTTCAGCTGAATGTTATCCGGTTGCAAAAGCCGGCGGGCTGGGGGATGTAGTGGGTGCCTTACCTAAATATCAGACAGCTGCCGGACATATTGCCAAAGTGGTGATGCCAATGTACCGGACTAAATTTTTATACAATAATGAATTTGATGTGGTGCATAAAGGGTATACCAATCTGGGCAACTGGTGGTTTATTTATACCATTATCAAGGAAAGAAATAATACCCTCGGGTTCGATTTATATCTCGTAGATATTAATGGTTTACTGGACCGTGAAAAAATCTACGGGTACGACGATGATACCGAACGCTTCATTGGCTTTCAGATTGCGGTGGTCGACTGGCTGGCCACCTGGAAGCACCATCCCGATGTGGTGCACGTGCACGATCATCAGGCTGCACTGATTCCGTTTATGTTAAAGCATAGTTATCGTTATCAGCACCTGCGGGGAATACCGACCATGCTGACCATTCATAATGGAGAATATCAGGGCTGGGTCGGATGGGAAAAAAGTTATTATATACCTGCCTGGGATACCTGGCAATCGGGTTTACTGGAATGGAACAAGAGCATCAATGCACTGGCCTGTGGAATTCGATGTGCATGGAAAGTAACGACGGTGAGCTGGAGTTATCTGGAAGAACTACGCTGGTCAGCGAACGGACTGGAAGCTTTATTCGAATACGAAAAAGGAAAATGTTTTGGAATCCTCAATGGGATCGACACCGTTGTTTGGGATCCTGAATCGGATACTTATCTTGAAAATCATTTTAATATTAAAAACAACTCCGCCGGTAAAGCAAAGAATAAAGAAATTCTTTGCACGCGGTTCGGACTGGATAAAAAAAAACCACTGATTGCTTTTATCGGCCGGCTCGTCGGAGAGAAAGGAGCCGATTTATTACCTCAGGCGATCAGCGACTCTTTATATTATATCGGTCGAAAAATGAATTTTCTGATTTTGGGAAGCGGCCAGGTAAGTATTCAGGAAAATCTGGAAAGAATTGCCGCGCTCAGTGGCGGCGATTGTAGGGTATATATTGGTTATGACGAATCGCTCAGTCATATTATTTATGCCGGGGCCGATTTCATTCTGATGCCGTCGCGGGTTGAGCCCTGCGGACTGAACCAAATGTATGCCATGCGATACGGTACGTTGCCAATAGTAAGAAATACTGGCGGACTCAAAGACACCGTAAAAGATTTTGGGGATGGGCAGGGATATGGTATTCGTTTCAACAATGCCATCGTCGGAGATATCACCCAGGCTATCTGGCGGGCAGTGCAGGTTTACCAGGATCCGGTGTTAATGGCGGAGTTGAGAATAAGAATGATGCAACTCGATTTTAGCTGGGAAACAAGTATGCAGCAATATGTGAAACTTTATGCCTCATTATAAAAGAATTTATTAAATACGCTTGTTATGTCTAAAAAAGTTTTAGCTGTTATTTTAGGAGGTGGTGCCGGAACCCGTTTATATCCATTAACGGCGAGTCGCTCAAAACCCGCCGTTCCCATTGCCGGGAAATACCGACTCGTGGATATTCCGATTTCTAATTGTTTGAATTCAGGTATCGACCGGATGTTTGTTTTGACACAATTTAATTCCGCGTCCTTAAACCGTCATATAAAAAATACGTATCATTTCAGTGCATTCAGTTCGGCATTCGTAGATATTCTGGCAGCAGAACAAACGCCGGATAACCCCACCTGGTATCAGGGTACTGCGGATGCCGTACGCCAGTGTTTGCGACATCTGGGACCTTTTGAGGCAGAATATATTCTGATCCTTTCCGGTGATCAGCTCTACCAGATGAATTTCATGGAAATGCTGAATAACCATATCGCGCAGAAAGCAGAAATCACCGTCGCCACCATTCCGGTCGCCGACCGCGAGGCGTCTGAATTCGGAATATTGAAAAAGGACGCGAAGGGCTTCATCACTTCTTTCATAGAAAAACCCAAGAAAGAAGTACTAAACGAATGGACCAGCGATACCGGACCGTTGATGCAAAGTCAGGGAAGAAATTACCTCGCTTCCATGGGTATTTATATATTCAACCGTCAGTTGTTGCAGGATCTTCTCCAAAATGAATATGTGGAAGCCACTGATTTCGGAAAAGAAATTTTGCCTCAGTCAATCGATAAATATAAAGTAGTCAGCTACCAGTATGATGGCTACTGGACCGATATCGGAAATATATATTCTTTTTTCGAAGCCAATCTGGGTCTCACAAAAGAAATTCCTGATTTCAATTTATTTGATAACAACAATGCGATCTATACACGCGCCCGCATGCTGCCGCCGGCAAAAATAAGTGGCACCACACTGGAAAAAACAATCATTGCAGAAGGTTGCATCATTAATGCTTCCCGGATTGAAAGTAGTGTGATCGGCATTCGTACGCGGATCGGTATCGGTACCACGATCGTAAGCAGTTATCTGATGGGAATAGACTATTACGAAACCATCGAAGAAATCCGTCATGATAAAGAGCATGGGTTACCCAGCGTGGGGATCGGCGACCGTTGCTATATCCGCAATTGTATCGTAGATAAAAACTGCCGGATAGGAGATGACGTGCGTATTAATGGGGGTCCCCATCTGGAAAATACCGATCATTCTTTATATGCAGTAAAAGACGGAATTGTCGTGATCAAAAAAGGCGCGGTAATACCAAACGGTTTTGTGATTTAGTATTCCTTGATTGTTATGCCAACAGATACTACCGCCATAACGCCATTAACAGAGAAGCCGCAGCTTACCGTATGGCAGATTTTTACGATGAGCTTTGGATTTTTAGGAATTCAGTTTGGCTTTGCGCTACAGAACGGCAATACGAGTCGCATACTTCGTTCCTTCGGTGCAGATGTTGACCAACTGCCCGCTTTCTGGCTGGTTGCCCCATTGGTGGGCATGATCGTTCAACCACTCATCGGGCATTACAGTGACCGCACCTGGAATCGAATGGGCAGACGAAAACCGTATTTTCTGGCAGGTGCTATTTTATCTTCGCTGGCATTAATATTTCTGCCGAACTCCGGTGCCCTATCTGCTGTTGTTCCTGCTTTGTGGATTGGCGCGGGCATGGTGATGGTCATGGATACCTCGTTCAATATTGCGATGGAACCCTTTCGTGCCCTGGTTGCCGATAACCTCCCGGATAAACAAAGAACGTTGGGTTTTAGTATTCAAACATTCCTGATCGGCCTGGGTGCAGTGGGCGGATCTTATCTTCCTGAATGGATGGGCAATCACGGATTCAGTCTGGTGGCTGGTAAATCTGGCGTTCCAGATAATATCAAGTATTCGTTTTATATCGGCGCCGCCGTGTTTGTGATTGCCATTCTGATTACGGTCTTTTTTTCCAAAGAATATAAGCCGTCCGACTATGAAAAATATCATGGCAAGCCGGTCCAGTCTTCCAAGTCCAGCATTAGGGAAATTATCTACGATTTTCAGCATATGCCCAAAACCATGAAGCAGCTGGGATTGGTACAATTCTTTTCCTGGTTTGCGTTATTCAGTATGTGGGTATTCACGACCGATGCTGTGGCAACGCATGTATATGGACTGACCGGCGACTATTCGAAAACTGTAGCTTATAATGAAGCCGGAAATAAAGTGAGTTCTGCATTCGGCGTATATAATGCCGTCGCGATGTTTTACGCATTGTTTCTTCCGGCGATTGCCAGAAAAATCGGACGGAAATCAACCCATGCTTTTTCTTTGATTGCAGGGGGCGCAGGATTAATTTCCATTTTCTTTATTAAAGACCCTGCGATGCTCCGCTTCTCGATGATTGGTATCGGACTCGCCTGGGCCAGTATACTGGCGATGCCGTATGTGATTCTTTCGGGTTCTATACCTCCCGGCAAACTCGGCATCTACATGGGTATTTTTAATTTTTTTATTACCCTGCCCCAGATCATCAACGGATTAATTGGCGGTTCGATTGTAAAACATCTGTATGGCGGTCAGCCTATTTACGCGATCGTACTCGCCGGATTCTTTTTATTCTGTGCCGCCATCAGTGTATTATTTGTATACGATGCAGGTGATATCCGGATCAGCCGGAAAATGAAAACCACCAGGGCATCATGAAAATAAAAATATTAATTCTTTTACTTTTTATTTCTCAGTTTGGATATCCACAGCAGCGCATAAAAGTTTATCCTGAAAGCTGGTGGGTGGGAATGAAAAATCCGCATATCCAACTCATGGTTCGTGGATTGGATGTCGGTAATCTCTTCTGGCATATTAATTACCCGGAAGTCACACTGGATAGTATTACAAAAGTAAAAAACAGCCACTATGTTTTTTTAAATCTGACGATTTCAGCCAAAGCAAATCCGGGTATAATTCAATTCCGCGCCGGTGGAACCCACCCGGGTAAACAATTTGATTTCGAACTGAAAGGACATCTGCCGGGAAATGGAAAAAGCTATGCCCGTGGCATACAATCATCCGATTTCATTTACCTGTTGATGCCGGATCGCTTCAGCAACGGAGATCCGCACAACGACCGTTTCACGGATATGCGCGATACCGTCGCTGACCGGAATAACCCGCTCGCCCGCCATGGAGGCGACCTGCAGGGTGTGATTAACCACCTCGATTATATTCAGCAACTGGGTGCTACGGCGATCTGGATGACCCCGGTGGTTGAAAATGATATGCCGCTGGAAAAAGAACCCTGCGGCATGCTCAGCGGATATCATGGATACTGGTTTACCGATCACTATGAAATCGATAAAAGAATGGGCGGCAAAGAAGCCTATCTGAAACTCGTAGCAGCCGCGCATGCCAGAGGATTGAAAATTATTCAGGATGCCGTGTACAATCATATCGGTGCAACTCATTGGCTGATGACTGATTTGCCCGACAGTACCTGGATCAATCAATGGCCGCAGGAACAAAATACCAATCACCGCGAACAGGCAGTTTTCGATATACACGGTTCGGCAAAAGACAAGGAAGTAATGGAAGCTGGCTGGTTTGTTCCTCATTTACCGGATCTGAATTTACGAAATCACCTGCTGTCCAACTACCTCATTCAGCAGGCGGTCTGGATGACGCAGACCTACCGGCTCGATGGCTGGCGCGTAGATACCTATAAATATTGCGATCCGGTTTTTTTAAATGCACTGAATGATGCGCTGGAAAAAGAATTTCCGTCCATTACCTCCCTGGGGGAAGCCACGGTCAATACGGTTGCAGCGGGTG
>JAYWCS010000186.1:0-2596 GCA_043780315.1 Bacteroidota bacterium
CTTATTTTTAAACGCGCTTACCTGATGCCTGGGCGCATGAATTTTGAAATTCGCAACGTGCAGATGGAGCAGTAATAAGTTTTTGAGATATATTTATACACAATAAACGGAGATTTAGAATGAGAAAATTAAGCATCGGCCTGTTACTGGCATTTACCTCAATCGGCAGTACTGTTATTGCACAGACTTTAGAACAGGGGAGACAATTTCTGTATTATGAAAGATTTCAAAGTGCCCAGGATGCATTTGAAAAGCTTCTCAATGCCAATCCGAATAATATCGACGCCGTATATTGGCTGGGGCAGACGATGATTCACCGCCGGGACACCCGCGATACGGCTGGTGCGAAAGCGCTTTATAAGAAAATGCTTTTGTCTAACGGGAACGCGCCGTTGTTGTTAGCGGGTATGGGTCATGTTGAATTATTGTATGGCAATACCACCGATTCGCGTCAGCGTTTTGAAACAGCCCTGAGTGTGACGAAAGAAAAAGACATCAATGTATTAAATGCAGTGGCCTACGCGAATATAGACGCTAAAGCCGGTGATGCCAGCTATGCCATTCAGAAGCTGACCGTTGCTACCCAGATCAAAAGGTTTAACGATGCCCAGACCTATGTCCTCATGGGGGATGCCTATAGTAAACAACTCGAAGGTGGCAATGCCATCACCAGTTATGGCAAAGCGCTCGACCTGAATCCCAAACTGGCGGAAGCAAAAATGAAGATCGGGATTATTTATCTGACGCAGAATAACCGCGAGTTTTTCCTGCCGGCTTTTGATGAAGCAGCAGCGCTGGATCCGGCTTACGCGCCAGTGTACCAGCGGCTTTTTCTTTATTGGTACCTGCGTGATGTGAATAAAGCTTCTACGTATCTCGACAAATACGCGGCAAATTCAGATCAGAGTCCTGAATTGGAATATATGAAAGTCGATATGTTATATGTAACCGGTAAAGTGGTCGAATCGCGTACACGGGCGCAGCAGTTGATTGGGCAGTATGGCGACAAGGTGAATCCGCGCATGTACCGAATGATTGCTTTTGCTTCCGATTCATTGGGAGATTATACGCCCGCCCGCGAAGCGATGGCAACTTTTCTCAGCAAAGCAGATTCTTCTCTGTATCTGAGCACCGACTTTGAAGAATATGGTAAGATCTATGGAAAAATGACCGATTCCGTTATGCGGAATATGGCATTTCAATATTATGCCAAGGCGATCAGCATGGATACACTGGCGGAGGATAAGGCAAAATATGCGTCAGAAGGCCTCGAGCTGGCGAAGACCTTGCATAATAAACAAGCTGCGGCCATGCTCGCCGGCGCTTTGTATGGCTCTTTAAAAGATCCGTCGAATTCTGATCTCTATAAATTTGGTATGGCCAATTACTCTGCCGGAAATTATAAAACTTCCGATAGTATTTTCTGCGGCATTTATCAAACTAAATATCCGACAGAAATTTACGGTTATCTCTGGTGTGCTAAAAGTAAACAGGCAGAGGATGATAGTCTGAATTCGCAGGGACTTGCGGTGGGAGCTTATGAAAAGCTCGCGCAATTTGGCCGGTCCATTCCCGATTCAGCTAAATACAAGAGCCAGATCGTGGGAGCTTATTTTTATCTGGCCAGTTATTACAATGATATCAAGAAAGACAAGCCGAAGGCGATTGAATACATGCAAAAAGTACTGGAAGTAGATCCTTCGAATGCAACGGCAAGGAATGTAATTGATATGCTGAGTAAGCCTCCTAAACAACCGGCTGCTAAACCCAAGAGCGGTTCCAGCCGTTAAATACAAGATCATTTTTTATAATATTAGCCCCCGGATCAAAATTTGTCCGGGGTTTTTTGTTGTTCGTTCCAATTGGATATAGGATCTAAAACAATCCAATGAAATCTGAACCGGCTGTATTACTTTTGCCTGGCAAAGGAACGCTACTTATGAATCCCATTCTCCTGCAGGCAACAAACCTGGTTTCGAAGGCAAATAGTTCAAGCGACTACATGCCGGTTGCTATACAGTTACTGTTCGCTGGCGCCTTTGTTTTCTTAGTTCTCGGGTTAACCCATTTGCTTGGACCCAAGCGGAGTACGGATGAAAAATTAAAGAATTTCGAAAGTGGTATCGAAGGGGTCGGCAACGCCCGCCAGCCGATGGCCATTAAATATTTCCTGGTTGCGATCTTATTTGTGTTGTTCGATGTAGAGGTGATTTTCTTTTATCCGTATGCCGTGAATTTCCGGACGCTCGGTTGGAGCGGTTTTGGAGAGGTTTTATTGTTTGTGGGATTCTTCCTGATTGGCTTTATCTATATTATAAAAAAGGGCGCTTTGCAGTGGGAAGATTAATGATCGGATCACAACTCCGGCGCCCAACGATTGTTATGATATTAGAACCATCCCGGTTAAGGATGTAAACTTTTTATAACATGTCCAGACCAGTACGATTTAATGTGAATACGGTACCTGCAGATACGAAAGACAGTATTAGTATGGTGGATATGCCTGCCGGTCATACTGGCGAGGGCTTTTTTGCAACCAAACTCAGCGATGCCGTGGGACTGGCCCGAAAAAACTCGATGTGGCCCCTGCCTTTTG
>JAYWCS010000187.1:0-3279 GCA_043780315.1 Bacteroidota bacterium
AAAAAAAATTCGACCGTCACATCCATAACTCCGGAATCTACGCCCGCGGTTGCTGAACCCAAAACGGTCGCCCCCGATACCGCGGCAGTTTTACAGCCATCACAAGATACCGGAAAAGTTTCCGCTCCCGTTACGAGCCGGCCCGTGCCCTCCGTAGCGGAAGGGGATGTGTATAAATGGGTTATTCTGGCAACCGCGGATAAACCGTACGCACTTCGTCGTTATCACCAATTGGTTTCATTCGATCTGAAAGCATTTTTGAATCAAAAAGACACCAACTTATTTAAAGTATACTTTCAATTTCCCGCACGGACAAAAGACACCCTCCGTATTAAGGATTCGCTGAAACGGCAATACGCGCATGATGTCAGCATCGAACATTAATTTTCCTTTCGGAGCTTTTGCTGAAGCGTTCATTATATTTTTTACTACCTTGAATTCAATTTAAAAGTTTGAATATGCATGTTCCTGCTATGCCATCTATCCGCAAATTTTTCGTTTTATTCGCTTCATTTTCTATAACGACCGGAATTCTTTCGGCCCAAACCGAAAAAGCAAAACCCGAAGACACGGAGCTGTATAGTCCGGTCCCGAAAATTGTCACGCCGGGCAAAACAGATGCCGAACCGCCTTCGGATGCCATCATTCTATTCAATGGCAAGAACCTCAATGCCTGGCGCGCGGAAGGGTCCGATACGAGCAAAGCCGCAGGCTGGAAAGTCTCCGACGATATGCTCACCGTAGATAAAAAAGCAGGTGGGATTCTCACCAGACAAAAATTCACCGATTATCAGTTGCATGTTGAATTCCGTATACCGGAAACGATCACCGGTTCCGGTCAGGCGCGGGGAAATAGCGGTATTTTTCTGGCGATACTGTCTGATAATGATGATGTCGGATATGAACTGCAGGTATTGGATAATTATACCAATACAACGTACGTAAATGGTCAGGTCGGCAGTATTTATAAACAAAGTATTCCGTTAGCCAACCCTTCCCGTAAACCCGGCGAATGGCAGAACTATGAAATTGTATGGAAAGCGCCACGTTTTAAAAATGATGGCAGCCTGTTAACGGCGGCCACGGTGACTGTTTTCCTGAATGGTGTACTGGTGCAGAATAATTATGCATTAACAGGCGTAACGCAATATATCGGTAAGCCTTATTATAAAGCTCACGGTGCAGCTCCGATCAAGTTACAGGCGCATGGTGATTCCAGCGAACCCATTAGTTATCGCAATATCTGGTTACGGCAGTTATAGACGCTGTTGTAAAAGCCCGTCAGATTTATTTTGTAACATACACAGCCCCTTCCGGGAATTCTTTTACCAGAGTCATATTTTTATTTGCGAGAATGGTTATGAGATCGGGTAGTTCAGCGTTCTCGGCGTCATTAAACCAGACGAGGTAATTATTTTTCTCTCTGTAATAGTCTTTTACTTTATCCGGAAAGTATTTTCGCGGAAGTTGATGAGCGGGTAGCCCGGTTACAAAATATACCGCGTCACCGGCATTGGAATACACGATAAAATCCGAAGCAAGTGTTGATTTATATTTTTTAATATACTGCACCAATGCCGATTGTTGAAACGGATCTTCCCGGTAACCGGGGATTCCTGCATCTTTAATTCCGTCATAATTTTCATAATCCGCCCGCAGCTGTAAATTAAGAAACCAGCTGGTCAGCAATAAAATGGGCGTCATAAAAACCAACTTCATCCAACCCGTTTTTTTCGCAATAAATCCGGGAATCCAAAAACTGACACTCCACAAAAGCGGTATAAACATTGGCGACAATAAACGGTTGGTGAATTGTTCATAGCGGGTAATACTGGATGTACCGATCATAAAAACACAATAGACAAGACCCGTCACGGCAACGAGCCGTTCAAAACGATAGGTAGAATGTTTCTTAAAATATTGATAGCCGATCGCGAATAGAAAAATAAGCAGTGTACAGATCGTCAAAAAAACAGACAATCCCGGCTTCCGTTCCAGCAGCAGCCAATCACTCAGCACGCCGCCAAAATACTCCATATTTTTCCATACGGTCTCCACGCTTTTTTCCCGGGGTCCCATGGCCAACCCCGTTTCGGCCAAATTCCGATAAATATTGGTTAGAAAAAGAACGGATGCCATAAACCCATAAATCAACGAGTGGGTAATCCGCTTGCGCAATACAACGTCTCTTTGAAAAAAAATCAATCCCAGCCCGGTTATAATCAGAAACACACCGGCATAGCGGGTCAGGCAGGCAATGGCACAAATCAGGGCAGTTATCGTTAGCCAGCCCAGGTTTATGGTGCGCAGGTATTTTGAGATACTGTGAATGAACAAAATAATCAACAGGAGAAAAACTGTTTCCGACCAAAGCAAAGAATATACTTCCTGCAATGCCGGACTCAACACGAGACAGCAGAGTAAAATACGTTTGTACCAGATAGATTTTTTTTCAAAGCCATTCATGATGCTGCCGCAGAGGTAACAGAGTATGCCGAATAAAATACCATTCAGGACCGCTCCGAATTGCAGGGGATCGAGCCGGGTACAAAATGAAATCACGGCTAAAAAAAACGGATAAGCGATAGGGAAATCAACAACGGGCAGATTATCAAACGATAAAAAACCGTTGCCTTCTCCCAGATGTCTTGCCGCACTGAGATAAGTCACAGAATCGGGAGATACTCCTATCCCGCTGTGTTTGGAGAAAATCTGAATCACTACGAAACAGATGATGGCAGCAACAACCGAATCCAGGTTGTTGGAAATGGAAAATAAACGCGACTTTACTTTCATGCAATTAAGTCGAAGTTAAAGGAATTATCATAGTTTTTCCTATGATATGGATCGAGTAATTTCAACATTCTTTTTACAACAAAATTTGAATGAAAAGAATCTGCTGCGGGCTATTCATTTTTACGATCTTTTTCGCCGGCCCGGTGTCTGCCCAGATTTTTGGGGGAACACCCCCGGCCATTCAATGGAAAGTGATCCGCACCGTACCGGCGCATATTATTTTCCCGGCCGGCATGGAGACCGCAGCCAGTCAGGTGGCATTTCTAGTTGGCGCGCTGAGTCATGCTACGCTCTCTACGATCGGCAAACAGCAAAAGCCGGTCGGTATCGTATTCCATAATCTCACCACCATTTCGAACGGGTATGTGCAACAGGCGCCATTCAGAAGTGAATTTGAACTCACTCCCTCTCAGAACAGTTTCGATCTCGGCAGCCTTCCGTGGAATCAAACCCTGGCCATCCATGAATACCGGCACGTTCAAC
>JAYWCS010000188.1:0-3560 GCA_043780315.1 Bacteroidota bacterium
TTTTTCGGTGGAAATATTTATGTGCAGCTCGTTCCTTCTTCTTCAGATTATTACGATCGCAGTTCCGTCGTGAATGTACTCAACGTGCCGCTGCCTTCCAATAAGATTGCGCTGGCACGCGTGGAATATCATTTAACCCATAAGCCCTCCAGTGTGAGTGGAAACGTTTCTTTGCCCAATGGTGAACAGGGGAAAATTCCCGTGCAGGGCGCATTGGTTCGTGTGTTGTACGCGCAGAAAGACCGCGCGCCGGGACTGGACCCTAATAGTCTCATCACGCAAACAGCTAAACTAAACAGCCCCGCGTTGATGGTGTCCAATGAAGCGGCGCCACCTGCACCGGGCTGGGCGAACAACTCGCTCAGTGATCCCGGTATAACGAATTTGCAACTGTATGCTTGGGGTATCGGTGGCACGGGCTTAAGCAGTCCGGTCATGATTCAGGCGGTGTCGGTGGCAGGAAGTAGTAGCAGTAATAACAGCAAAGTCAATGTGCATGCGGTTTTGAATCCGACGCAAATAGCAATGGAAGTAAATACGGTCCCCGACGGTTATCGGGCCATCACCAGCAAGGCAGATGAACTGGGAAATTATTTTATTGTATTGCCGCCGCTCGTCGCCGGTGCAGCCATCGAAGTGGAAGTGATCAGCACCCCGGCCGATTTTAGAAAATTTGCTATTCAGGCACAGGGTTACGAAGGACCGAAAGCCAGCAAGACCCTGGATAAGGGTCAGTCGTTCGAAGCCGATTTTACCATCAAGGCCGATGTGGCCGATCTGGTGGGCCGCGTGGTCGACGCGGAGGGAAAACCACTTATGAACGCGCGGATTAATTTCAAGGGAAACACGCTGGGATCCACCGGCCCGGATGGCATTTTTCAGTTCAGTATTTATCCGGGCACCCATGTGCTCTCGCTGGAGAAAGAGGGCTATGTGGTAAAAGAAATTACGATTGATGTACCCCAGCTCAGCAACGGGAAAAAAGATGATACTGGATATGGCTTGAAATGGTTAACACTCACCGCCCAGGAAAAACAACTGCAAACACTTGCCCGTATCGGCGAATCACAAACAGTGAAGAATTCCATTGCGAGGGGAAATGTTTTTTCAGCAACTATGTTTGGTATCGCAGCGCCCGCTGCCCATGTTAACGCGATCGCTACGACGTCAATCCCAGCAACGTTGAGTTCAAGCAACGCGGCAACGGCATTGTATAATAACGGGGCACTCGCGCTGGCATTTGGTGCGGCCCCTGCATCGCCCGGTTCTCAATACGAAGTGCCACGACGTTTTGCCATTGATCTCAAAGATGTCGGTTACTTAAATAAAATTGTTGGCAAGGCCCGTTTCCGTGTCGTGGATGAAACAAATAATCCGATCAGTGGCGTACGTATTACTTTATTCGACAGCACCAATCTAACCGACGATAGAGGGGAATGGTATTATGAAGGATTTGGCGGATCGGCAACGATCACTTTACTGCCGCCGGCCGGCAGCGTTTTTATCTCCGAACAAAAATCATTTATACTCTCAGAATCCGGCGTTGAAGAACTGATTGTGATCACATTGAAAAAAGGAATCCGGATCAGCGGGATCGTCAACTCCGGTGGCAAACCGTTGCCCGGAACGAGAATCCTTCTGGATGGAATGGATTTCGGATTGATTACGACTGATGCAAGCGGAGGGTATTCCGTGTATACGACGCCCGGTCCGCATACCATCGGGGCGCGTAAGCAGGGCTATGTGGGATCGGATAAAGGTGCGCCGGGACTCAATCTCATCAATGCATTAAATTTTGATCTGCTCGGCAGTAATGGAAGAAATTATTCCACACTACTGGGATTTTCGATTGAACTCGATGAAGCCACAGCAGCCGGGGCAGGGCAGGAAAAATGGACCGGAAATTTTGTGAAACTGGCAACAGTGGATAAAAATGTTTTTACATTTTCCGGTGAAACGCGCATTCCGTTCAGCAATGTGCAGGTAAGTTTTGATGCCCAAGGGAATCCGTTGCCATTAAATAATATTGTTCAGACAGACCTCACCGAATTGCCTTTCAAATTATTTGGCTACCTGCCTGTCAAACTCACCACGGGCGAACTGATTCGTTTTACCCGTGGATCCGATGGTAAGGGACAACTGACGGGTAAAGTCAGTATCGCATTCAATGCCATTCAGGGATACCGCGGATGGACGATGAATGATAATAACGTGCTGGCACTCGCGGCAGCTGGTGCAGCGACGGCTGGTCAGATCACCGTCTTCAGCAGTGGGGGCTTACAGCCCGCGAGTCAAAGTTTTGCATTGGTGCCCGACGGAACGGCGAACGCAAAACTATATGGATTCGCAGTTACGTTAACAAACGGGAAGGCAGATAAAGACGGACTGGAATTTGCTGGTATGATCTCCACTCCGGAGCTGACGCCCATCAAATCGATGTCGATCCCGATTAACAGTTTTTACATTAACCGCGCGCTCACGGTAAGTGGTGTCTTATTGCAGTTGGATGCGATTCCATCGCTTGAAATTGCGAGCTGGAAATTCGGCATCGACAACCTCCTGTTTACCGAAGACGGATTTAAAATTGGTGGCGGTCTGAATATGAGTATCCCGCGTTCTCTGTTGTCGCTGGTGGGTTTCACCGATCTAGTTATTGCGAAGAACGGAATTTTCGGAGGAAAATTTGCGATACCGGATGCCGGCATCAATATCCTGACACTCGCCGATTTGAAATCCGATGATCTGCCGCTGACTTTTGGAAGAGTCGGAAACAGTAATGTATTCCGCGTGGCTGGCAAGGCACTTTTTAAAGTGAATGTATCCATCTTGGATAGAGCATTTAAAGTGCCTTCGTTCGAAATACTTACGAACGGTGATTTTACGGTCACAGCCCCCGTGGATTATAAAACATCGGTCGGGCCCTTTGATTTCCAGGTCTCGAACCTGATCATTCATTCAAAAGATAATACGCCATCAATCACGGTCCAGGGAACATTCAAGGCGGATCTCAGTTTTATAAAATTTGAAGTGGCCGATATTACGATTAAGCCATCCGGCGGAGGTCCTATTTTCTCAATCGCGAAAGTGGGCGTAAAAATCGAGGTACCCGTACTGACAACGACCGTCATCGTCGGATTTTCGAATGATGGATTTGAAGGAGAGGGCAAACTCGGAATTGCCGGCACACCCATCAACGCAACGGTCGGCTTTAAATATTATAAACACGCCAACGGAATCGAACTGGGAGCGAAATTTTTTGCGAATTTTCCACCGATACCGATTGGCGTATATGTCACGCTGGAAGGCATCGGCGGTGGTTTCGATTATGTTGCCGGCGGTCCCAATGGTGGATTCAGTGTAGATGTGCGGGGCAAGATTTCATTGCTTGGAACCGGAGCAGTGGCGGCATTGAATCCGGTCGGCATCACCGTGGAAAGTGCAGGCATTCTGCGGGGCTATGGAGATCTCGAGATGGCCAGTTTCCTTAAAAAAGGGCATGCCGAAGTTGTCTTCAATGGTCCGGAAAAAACATTTACGGTGCAAATCGATGTGCAGATGTC
>JAYWCS010000189.1:0-4229 GCA_043780315.1 Bacteroidota bacterium
GAGAAAAATAATTTCATGTGCAAATCCCTCAAAGAAATCAATGAAGGCAGCGCGCTCATGAATAAGTGGGTATATGAACAAACCAGTAACCTGCTGAAAGCGGATAAGCTTGTGGTTTTGCTGGGCGGTGATCACAGCGTACCACTTGGATATCTGAAAGCCATCGCCGGGCATTATGGCAACTTCGGCATTTTGCAAATTGACGCGCATTGCGACCTCCGCAAAGCATACGAGCAGTTTGATTACAGTCACGCGAGTGTGATGTACAATGCCCTCCAAGAAATTCCGGAAATTACGAAACTGGTTCAATTGGGGGTGCGCGATTATAGTGAGGAGGAATCCGTTTTCATTCTTAATAACCAACACCGGATTACCACATACTTCGATATGGATATCAAGGAAAAAATGTTCGATGGCCAAACCTGGCGCTCGATTGTCGATGATATTGTGCAGCAATTGCCGGCCCTTGTATATGTTAGCTTTGACATCGACGGACTCGATCCGAAGTTATGCCCACACACCGGAACCCCCGTCCCGGGCGGATTTGAAGTGGAACAGGTATTTTACCTAATTAAAAAAATCATAGAAAGTGGCCGCCAGTTTATCGGCTTCGACCTAGATGAAATCGCGATTGGCGAAAATAATTACGATGCGAATGTAGGAGCCCGGATTTTGTGGAAGCTGTGCAACATGCTGGTAGCAGCCAACCCCCTGCCCCTTACCCGTAAAGCAGCAGAATGCAGTACGACTATGTAGTCACACTCAAAAGAGAATCTGGCCGGAAGACCGATGTGATCAGTATACTGCTGATTTTTCTTTCCCTGTTTTTCTTTTCCTATGTACAGATTCGCTATGGAATAAATTATTACCTCTCTTTTGCGATCTTGACCGTGATCGTCGGATTGCTGGTTAATTTATCCGCCCACCGCAAAGGCAAAGAAATGAATTTCAGAACCTGGCTTTTTGTGGCGGGTCTATTCTGGTTATCGATGCCCTTTTTGCAATGGATGATTCTCCCCTACATTCTATTTTTCTTTTTGGAGATACAGGCAAAATATCCGCTCGAAGTCGGATTTAATACCTACGGAATTGTACTGAATACTTTATTCAAAAAAAAAATCCCCTGGACCGACTTCCAGTCCGTCCTATTGAAAGACGGATTACTCACCCTGGATTTTCGTAATAATAAAATAATTCAGAAAGAAGTTCCGGATGATGCGCAATCGAAAGCAGACGAAGATGAATTTAATGAATACTGCCGCGGCAAAATCGTAAATTTGCCCTGATGTCGCCCTACCTTTTATATTCAGACGGAGAAGGAAATATTTTTGAAGATAGTTCCCTGTATGCCTGCGGGCGCAGTGGATGGGATGCAGTGCCCGTCGACGGATCGGAATGGATCGGTTTGCCCCAGGGGGGGTCACTCTATGAATTGCCGGGCCGTCGGAGCATTGGCATCGATGTAGAAACAGGCGATATGCGTCTTTGCGACAAAGGCTGGGCTGTAGCGGCTTTCATTCCCCCGGCCCATACCGGTCTTTATCTGGCCGCCTACGAAACCGGACCGGATGCACCCATCCTGCCGCTATTTTGCTACACGGCCGCGGGCTGGTGGGACCAAAAGTTTTTTGTACCTGCCGTACGTATTGAACAGGATATCCGGCAGGAATCGAGTGGCTATGATTCAAACCGTATTTTGGCCGGTGCGGAAAATTTACTTCAAACCTATCCGCACAACCGGTTAGTCAAACATCTGATGGAGAACTGCTGCAATACGTATCATTGTCCGGCCGCCCGAAATCTTTCCCTCGGGCGATGGGAATGTCCGGTGCCCGTTTCGCCCGCCTGTAACGCAAACTGTATCGGTTGTATTTCTTTTCAACCCGAAGCAGAAACAATTCATTCAACGCAGGACCGGCTCACGTTCCGACCCAGAGCTGAGGAGATTGTAGAATTTACGGTTCCGCATTTACAAACCGCTCCTTTTCCGATAATCAGTTTTGGTCAGGGCTGTGAGGGGGAACCGCTGCTGATGTGGGAAACCATCCGCGAAGCCATCATCGAAATAAGAAAACATACGGATCGCGGTAGTATCAATATCAATACCAACGGATCCAAACCCGCTTCCGTACAGGCTTTGGTGGATGCCGGTTTGAACTCTATACGGGTGAGTTTAAACTCGGCCCGTAAGCATATTTACGAAGCGTATTACCGACCCAATAATTATGTATTTGAAGATATCGTGGAAAGTCTGCGCATTGTGAAAGCGGCCGGTGGCTGGACCTCCATCAATTATTTTGTATTTCCCGGCATGACCGATTCGGCAGAAGAATATGAAGCGCTTCGCAAAATGATTTCCGAAACCGGCCTCGATATGATCCAGTGGCGTAATTTCAATATTGATCCAGATTGGTATTTGGGGAAAATCGGTTGTACAGAAACCGGCGAGGCCATAGGTGTCAACAATCTGATGGAAAATCTGCGGGATGAATTCCCCCGGTTAAAGTTTGGTTATTTCAATCCCCCCATCGAGCGAATCCGGGGAGCTTTCGAAAAAGATTATGCATCTTGAGATCAAAGCCGAACACCAAACGCTTACCTCTTTTTAAACTAACTTTATACAGTGAGTGATTTTAAAACAGATCAGGATTTTGAAGGCCGTAAAAACCGGAAAGCAGGTCTGTATACAATCCTGATCTGCGGGAGCCTTTTCCTGTTATTTTTTTTAATATCCTGGACACAGCCTGCTAACCCACCCACGCCGGTCGAAAACGGCCTGGAAGTAAATCTGGGCAACAGTGATCAGGGATTGGGAAATAATCAGCCTTATCTGCCGGGGGATCCTTCCAAACAAGACCAGGAAAAATATATTGCTCCCAAACCCATCGCGGCTACCAAAGAAATTTTAAAGGATGTGGAAACGGATGATAAGGATCCGGATGCGCCGGCAGTAAAATCGCCCCCGGTAACGAAGCCGGAGGCGACAAAAATTCCGGATAAGGACCTGGCCGTAAGAACACCCCGCAAACTAATTCAGCCTTCAATAAATCCAACCCCGGCACCCCCTAAACCAAAAGCAGTTTTTCATGGGGTCAATGGCGACGGAACAGGCGGAAATGACGCTGACCATTTCAAGGCCGGCGGCAATCAGGGCATCGCCGGCGGAAAGGGCGATCAGGGAAAACCGGGCGGAGATCCCAATTCGACCAATTATACCGGCGGCGGTCATGGAAACGGAATTGCGATTTCCCGCGGACTGCAGGGAAGAAGCATCCGAAGCACCCCTTCTTTCACGGATGAATTTAATGAGAATGCAAAAGTTGCAGTAGATATACAGGTAGATGCCGGCGGTAATGTAACCGGTGCAACCTATCAGCCGCACGGTTCCACCACATCCGATGCCAGTCTGAAAGCCATCGCCATCCGAAAGGCCTTTCAGGTTAAATTTAATAACGGTAACGACGACTCTAATGGTACACTCATTTTCAATTTCAAGTTGAAAAACTAAGAATACCCGTCGTCCCCTGTACATAAAATAAAAACTGCATGCCCACGACCATCAAATGCCCCCATTGCCGTCACGAATTTGCAATGGAAGAAGCGGTATCAGAACAGTATAAAAAAGATCTGCGTGAGCAGATGATTGCTTTCACGCAAAAAAAGGACGAAGAATTTCAGAAAAAATCGAAAGATCTATCCAGGCAATTGCAGGAACAGGAAGAAATTTTCCAAAAAAAATTAAAGGAAGAAAAAAAAATGCTGCAGCAAACGATAGAAGAAAATCTTCGAAAAACGATTCAGGGTGATTTCGAAAATCGTTTGCTGATATTGAAACAAACCAATGAAGAACAACAGGAAAAATTAAAAACTGCCCGTCAGAAGGAATTGGATTTTCTGCAGAAAGAAAAGGCTTTGACCATTAAAGAAGAAGAAATGGAACTCTCCCTGCAACGTACCCTGCAGGAAGAAAGAACGAAAATTGCAGTTGAAATTCGGCACGTGGAAGAACAAAAAAATCAAACCCGGGAAACGGACCACCAACTGCAACTGAAAGAAAAAGAAAAACAACTGGAAGATCAGCGTAAGCTCATTGAAGAAATGAAACGCAAAGCCGATCAGGGCTCCATGCAGCTGCAGGGAGAGGTGCAGGAGTTGGCGCTGGAAAAATTATTGCAGGGAGCTTTTCCCTTTGATGTGGTAGAGCCCATCGGCAAAGGCGTGCGCGGAGC
>JAYWCS010000190.1:0-2109 GCA_043780315.1 Bacteroidota bacterium
TTATTGTTCAGCAGAATGATCCGCTGTTGCTGAATCACCTGTTTCGCGTATGCAATTGTACTGCCATTTTTCGGGAGTTTCAACATCAGCTCCATGATATATTGATTGCGGACCCGGGCAATCATCGGTTCGCCGGGCCCGGTCAGCCATTTGCCAAATTCTTTTTGTAGTTGAAGGGCGAATACGGACGCCGCATCATGCACAATATCCCGAATTTTATGGCGGAAGCTGATTCGGATGATCCGCGAAAAAGGCGGATAGTGAAAATTTTGTCGGGCGGCGCATTCCTGCACATAAAACGCCTTGTAGTCATGGGCCATCACATATTGCAAAACAGGGTGTTTGATATTGGCGACCTGGATCAGCACGTTGCCCTTACCGTCTTTTCTGCCGGCCCGGCCACTTACCTGCTCCATAAGCTGGAATGCCCGTTCATTTACACGAAACTCGGAGAAGTTCAGGAGACTGTCCGCATCCAAAATACCCACCAGATCCACATGATCAAAATCCAATCCTTTCACCACCATCTGGGTACCGACGAGGATGTCCACGTTTTGCTGTTCAAAAGATTTAATCAGGGTGTCGTGCGCCGATTTACCCCTCACCGTATCCATGTCCATGCGCGCAATATGGGCCTGTGGAAATAATTCTTCCAGCTCCTCTTCTATTTTTTCTGTACCGAAATTTCGTTGAATGAATTCATGGTTGCCACAGGCCGCGCAGGCATTCACCGGCGGATAGGACGTGCCGCAATAATGACATTGCAGTTTATTACTTAGTTTATGAAACGTGAGGGAGACATCACAGTTTTTACACTGCGGAATCCAGCCGCATACCTTACAGACCTGATAGGGTGCATATCCCCGGCGATTACGAAAAAGAATTACCTGCTTTTTATTATCGAGTGAAGCCTGAATGGCTCGTTGTAATTCCGGCGTGCAAATGGCTTTGGTTCCATCTTTACCAAAAAATTTCTTGGTATCAATGAGATGTATAACGGGCATGGCTACCTGCCCATATCTTTCCAGCAATTCTGACAATCCATATTTGCCCGTCGCGGCATTATAATAACTTTCAATGGAAGGCGTGGCGCTGCCCAGTAAAACTTTTGCTTTGAAAAGCGAAGCATAATAAATAACCGTATCCCGCGCATGATAACGGGGTGCCGGATCCTGTTGTTTGTACGAACTATCGTGTTCTTCATCCACTATCACGAGCGACAGATTGCTGAATGGCAGAAACAACGAAGAGCGGGCACCGAGTAAAATTTTGATCTCGCCTATGCGCACTTTATTCCATATCTCGAATCGCTCGTTCTGACTGAAGCGACTATGATAAATGCCGAGGTATCCGCCAAAATGCGATTGCAGACGCCGCACGATTTGGGATGTCAGCGCGATCTCCGGCACCATATACAGTACCTGCTTATTTTCGAGCAATTGCTGTTCGATCAGTTTGATATAAACCTGGGTTTTTCCGCTGGCGGTAACCCCCTGCAAAAGACACACATTTTTTTTTTCGAAATGATGTTGAATATCCGCCAATGCCTTCTCCTGTGCCGTTGCTAAAATAAAAGGAATTTGAATATTGCGCGGGAGTGGCCTTAGCCTATCCACTGACCGCTGTTCGGCCACTAATATATTTTTCGTGATCAGCGCTTTCAGCTGGGCGTCCGAGGCACCGGATTTTTTTAATAAGGCCGCACGTGCCACTTCCGGTTCTGTTTTCTGAATATGAAGAAAAGAAAGCAGGAGCTCCATCTGCTTTTCTGCACGCGACCATTTCTTATCCTGATTTAAGAGGACCTCGAGTTTTTCTTCCGCCAGAAAATCCGGATGCAACAAAATATAGGTTTCCTTTTTGGGTCTGTACAGCTCTTTCAGTGTTTCCCAAACATAACAAACGGACAAATCGATCAGCCGTTTCACCACCGGATACACCGACACGCCCTGCAGAATTTCCTGCACGGCTGGAATGGTTAATTCTTTTTTTATTAACAAAGCTTCGGCAACCAGGTATTCGTCCGGATCGAGGGAACTGAAATCATCGCCAAAACTTTCATTAAAAACCAGTGAGCTTTCACTGCTCAGTTTGAAAAACGCGGGCAGG
>JAYWCS010000191.1:0-2807 GCA_043780315.1 Bacteroidota bacterium
TCTTTGCTGGATAGGATCTGCCATGGATTCTCGTTTTGGTTCATTCTCCGAATTTAATTGTAAATGCCCGATTGTAAACCAGCGACTTTTAAAATAAAAAAGGGTCAGCCGATTGGCTGACCAAATTATTGAAACAGGCACTTTACGTGTTCAGATTTCAGTTGTCGCTTCTTGCTTTACCCTTTAATCTTAAAAGCCAGTTTCACTTTCTTCACGTAATCCAGCTTCTCCCAGGTAAACAACTCCACTTTTTTCTTAATGGTTTTGCCATCAGGAGATACAAATATTTTTTCAACCACCTGTGGCTTCCGCCCCATATGCCCATAAGCAGCTGTTTCACTATATATCGGATTACGCAGTTTAAGTCTTTGTTCAATAAAATAAGGACGCATATCAAAAATCGATTCAACGATTTTCGCGATTTCGCCATCCGTCATTTTAACAGCCGCCGTACCATAGGTATTTACATAGATCGATGTGGGTTGTGCCACGCCAATTGCATAGGAAACCTGAACCAGCACCTCTTTTGCAACACCGGCAGCGACCAGATTTTTCGCAATATGCCGGGTAGCATAAGCTGCACTACGGTCTACTTTGGATGGATCTTTTCCGCTAAAAGCACCACCCCCGTGCGCCCCTTTTCCACCATAAGTATCCACAATGATTTTACGACCGGTGAGGCCGGTATCGCCATGCGGACCACCGATCACAAATTTCCCGGTCGGGTTGATATGATACTTGATTTTATCAGTAAATAAATGGCCGTATTTTTTATATTTCGCTTTCACGCGGGGGATCAGAATAGAAACGATATCCTTCTTGATCTTCGCAAGCATTTTTGGTTCCGTATCAAAATCATCGTGTTGGGTAGAGATCACGATGGCATCAATGCGAACCGGGTTGTTATTATCATCGTATTCAAGCGTCACCTGACTTTTAGCATCCGGACGCAGGTATCTGATCTCTTTATCCTCCCTTCTTAAAGCAGCCAGCTCAATAAGTAATTTATGCGCAAGATCCAATGCCAGGGGCATGAAATCTTCTGTTTCATGACTGGCATATCCGAACATCATCCCCTGATCGCCGGCACCCTGCTCTTCCTTCTTGATACGGTCAACGCCCTGATTGATATCTGCCGATTGCTCATGAATCGCAGAAAAAATTCCGCAGGAATTTGCTTCAAACATATACTCACTTTTTGTGTATCCGATTTTACGAATCACCGAACGCGCAATTTCCTGGACATCCAGATACGCGCGTGACTTTACCTCCCCCGCCAGCACAACCTGACCGGTTGTTACCAGGGTCTCGCAAGCTACTTTGGACTGCGGATCAAAAGCCAGAAAATGATCGATTAAAGAATCGGAAATCTGATCGGCTACCTTGTCGGGGTGACCTTCGGAAACACTTTCAGAAGTGAATAGATAGGGCATTTGTTTCTTTTTGAATTAGACTATGAAAATAAAAAACCATTAATTACAATGGTAATTAATGGATGGCGATGCAAATATAATTATTGATACATTATGACTTATAAATCACCGGAACTAATAATTATTGGGATAAATCTGTATACAGCTGAAGATAGTCGCTCAGATCAGATTCAGTATTATAGGGCAGCACTTTTTTCCCCCTGACCTTGCTGAATTCTTCAATAAGTTTTTTATCCGTTTTTTCGGCCCCAAAAGTAATGGCATCCGCATAACTCGCCCCTGCCCTGAACATGGCAATATTGGAAGCCTCACTGAAAGGTTCCAGATCCTTTTCCTTGATGCTGGCGTGTATATTGGCGACTTTTGTGAAATTGGCACCCAATTTCTCCTTGAATGTATTCTGACCAATCGTGTAGACGACTTTACTATGCGCAAAAACGGGTTCTTTTTTATAGACCGTTTTCAGATAAAAAGGAATTAAACCCGTCATCCAGCCACTGCAATGAATGATGTCGGGAGGCCATCCGAATTTCTTTACCGTTTCCAGGGCCCCTTTACAAAAGAAAACCGTCCGCAGACTGTTATCATCGTACCACTTTTCATTTTCATCATGAAAAATATACTTGCGTTTGAAAAGATCTTCGTTCTCCAGGAAATAAACCTGTAAACGCGCATTGGGCAGAGAAGCAACTTTGATCTGTAAAGGATAATCATCATTATCAACCGAAACGTTGATACCGGAAAGCCGCACCACTTCGTGTAAACGGTGTCTCCTTTCATTAATCACCCCGAATCTCGGCATGATACACCGAACTTCAAAGCCGTTGTCATTCGATTTTATCGCTAACTTATTGACTGTTTCCGCAAATTCTGTAAGTTCCAGATAGGGAGACATTTCATTGGAAATAAATAAAATTCTTTTCTTTGCTACCATTAGGAATGGGAATTGGTGAACAGGAGAATCCCTGAAATTCAGTTTGCGAAGGTAAGGTTAATTACCTAAACGGCCCTTCCAGACTGGTTTATAAGCGCTAAAACATTGTAAATGATTCTATTTAAACGATCCGCAGACCTGCAAAATTGGCTCCGGGAGCAGGTAAAACAAGGTAAAAACACGGGATTTATACCAACTATGGGCGCTTTACATACAGGGCATATGCGCCTCATAAAAGCTTCCCGTGAGCTGACCGACATTACTATTTGCAGCATTTTTGTCAATCCGGCCCAGTTCAACGACCCGACGGATTTTGAAAAGTACCCCATCAGTATTGAAAAAGATATTGAAATGCTGGCAAAAGCAGGCAATGACGTAGTCTTCTTGCCATCCGTGGAGGAAATGTATCCCGATGGTAAAACGAATCTAGAGACCTATGA
>JAYWCS010000192.1:0-3471 GCA_043780315.1 Bacteroidota bacterium
GCGGTTGAATCCGTAGGGAAGCGAATCGGTCAGGCTGCCCTCTGGAAATAATCCATTGCCCTGCGGCGTGGAAGCGAGGGCCCAGCTGGTTAACGGAAAACGCAGATCGATGGAGCTGGTGGATCCTTCGAAATCATCAAGGTAGATGGTACCTGCATTCCCTTTCCCGATTTGTGGCGGATGGCCGGGCTGGAGATAGGCAGCTTCACCCGAAGCCGTGATGGTACTCATTTCTTTGGAAGAATAAAAAGGCAGTTTATTCAACAACCTCGTTAACCCGGGCCACTGCGATCGAAAATTTCCATCTAAACCATACATCGTGTTGCGAATCGGATCTTCTCCATAATTCGTTTTCGTAAAATAAGGACGTTCATTCAGTCGCTCGATGGTTCCACCCAGGGAGAGTGTTTGCGTATTGGTATTAATTGCCTGATAGTCGAGCCGCAGTCCCATAAAACCACGCTGCTGTGTTCCATAACTCGCATTATTTTCATACTGCACATTGACAGGCACCCCCGAATTAATAATGGACTGGTTTATCACTTTCACCGAACCATTACTATAGTCGACGGTGTAGTCAACATTTTCTTTCAGTGTTTGTCCGCCGGCCGAAACAATCACCGAACCCTGCGGTACATTGAAAGCACCCAGGGAAATATCCGAGCTCGCCGTACCACGCGCGACGCCGCTCAGGTAATATCGGTCGAGATTTGCAAATGTTTTCGCCACCTCCTTGATGGTGTCGTAGAGCTGATAGAAAATATAGTTCGCCTTGAGCGTCGGAGAATTTTTAAAAGCCAGCGAATCCAGGTCCTTCCCGAAGGGTTCGAGTACGGGAAAAATAATTCGTGCCTGCGAGGAAACAATGGTAAAGCCTTCGATATAATCAAAAACCCCGTCCGGTTGCGGATCGAGATGAGCATTCAGCCGGTCGAGGTTCAGTACCGTCAGGAGGGGAATGCCGGTTTTATCTCCGGCGGGTAAATATCTTTTCGTTCCTTTTCCCGGTTCTTCATACAGAATATTCATTTGAAATCCGGTAGGCTGAATATTGGAAAGATAACTGCCGGTGCCTGTTTTCAACGTATACACATTCTTCATCATCAGATTCCAGATCGGCAGGTTCGTACGTTGGGAAGTTGCTTTCAGCAGTTTCAGGTACAACACTTTCTGGGCTCCCGGATTATATCCCAAAGTAGTATCGGGTGGAATATCCTGGGAAAATTCCCCGACCTGAAAAATTCTTCCGTTATAGCTATACTGATAGGCCACAGCCAGCACATCGTTGGGCTGCAGCGTTTGGTTCAGCGAGATGTACCCGATCTGCGGGTTAAAGGAATAATCTGTTGCGTTGAGTTTGCGTGCATACACCTGTTCGTAGTCCTGCACCTGGGTGAGACCATCGGAATTCAGGAGACCGATCACTTCGGTCGAATTGCGGCTGTTGGGATTGTTGATAATCCGCCGGTATTCATCGTTGGCATCATTGTATGGATAGGGCGTCGCAGTTTGCGGATGCACGTTTGGATTAAAGGGATTTACTTCCCCCAGATCCATTAAACCAACCACCTGCCTTGCCTGTGTGGTAGCCCCATTCCGATTGGTGACCCATACTTCCATGCGTAAAATCTGCACCTGCGATACGACAACGGGAAGGTTCGACATCGCCTTATTAAAGTTGCCGCGAAAATATTGTGCGAGCAGAAAATTTCGGTTTTCATCATAGTCATCGGCCTTAAACTGGTAGGTGGTCAGGGATGAGCCGCCCTGCAGGGTGGTGGACTGACTTTGAGAGCGCTGACTGGCCATGACGCCGGTTACAAATAGTTTTCCGAACTGCAATTGGGCCTTGATACCGAAAAGTGATTGCTCATTGGCCATGAGCGTACTTCTGGTTGTAAAAGAGGTGTTCCCGGCCTCGATTTTTTTCACGATATCATCTGCGCCGCCGGTATATACGAGTTTGAGCTGGTTCATCCAGTCGAACGAAGCCTGGGTATTATAGGAAATCGGCAGTTTGAGTTTGCTGCCGATATTACCGAGCACGTTTACGTTGGCATCCATATTAAAATCGAGGCCGCCGGTCTTCCGCGCATTTTCCGGAAGTGTCGGGTTCTGCACGTTCTGGCCCTGGTAGCCGGCGAGGATAGTTACATTACCCTGGGGGCGGATATCGATTTTCCCGTTGCCGAAAAGACGGTTGAAAATACTGTTGTTCACATAAAGTTTCGGCTTATCCATCTTATGGTTCAGGTCGCTCAGCATGTCGGCCCGCTGGCGGAAATAATCGTCCTCCGCCCGCCGGCTGTATAATTGCATGTATTCCTCGTAAGTATATGCAGTGGGCGTACGGTAGTATTTATTACCTATTTTCTCTACGACGAAATAGAGATTTGTTTTCGGATCGTATTGGATCGAATCCCGGAGATTGGAAGGATTTCTAAAGTTGAACGAATTGCGGTCCTGTGTACTGAGCATGTCCCCTCTTCGGTCGTGAAGGGGGAAATGGAGGCTGTCTGCGCTGAAATTGTGACTGCTCGTATCGCGGGGGGTCTGCGCACAGGCGTCTTTGGGTGTCAAAAAGACAACCATGACGGCGGAGATCCATACCGTTTTAGTGATACTCTGAAGCAGTTGCCTGGTCAATCTTCCTCAAGAATTAATTAGGTAGAGATCCCTACGATAGGCTAAAGGATTTTTAAAACTTGCTTAATAATGTCTTCGACTTTTTGCGGAACCGGGGATTGAGAAGCCAGCTTTTTTATGGCCTGTTCGGCCACGGGCCGGACGATGCCGAGAGACACCAATGCATTCAACGCATCCTGCTCCAGGGTATTGTTTATGAGAGGGGAAATATTTGATCCCGGGAATTTTTTGTTTACCTTATCGCGGAGCTCCAGGATGATGCGTTCTGCCGATTTTTTACCGATGCCTTTGATGCTTTCCAGCAGTTTCGTATTGCCCTGAATGATAGCTCCCGCCAGTTCATCGGGTTTCATGGAAGATAACATCATCCGGGCAGTGGAAGCCCCTACGCCCGAGACACTCAGCAACTGAATAAACATCTCTCTTTCGCCTGTTTCAAAAAAACCAAAGAGTAATTCATCATCTTCTTTTACCTGGTGATAGATATGCAGCAGGCCACTGTCCAGATGCTGCATCTGCGTAAAAGTATGCAGACTGATCTGCACTTCATACCCTACTCCCTGTACATCGATATGAATGAGTGCCGGTGTTTTATACACAAAATCGCCCCGTAGAAAAGTTATCATAAGCGCGAAAATAGTATTTTTAAACGGCGTAAATATTTTATAAAAACCAACGATCTTTGCCGAATGACCCAAAAAATCACTGCTGCCATTACAGCTGTTGGCGGCTTCGTACCGGAGGATATCCTATCCAATGCCGATCTCGAGAAAATGGTGGATACAAATGATGAATGGATCCATACCCGGACGGGCATTTCAGAAA
>JAYWCS010000193.1:0-2199 GCA_043780315.1 Bacteroidota bacterium
GCCAGTCGGTTGGCGCCATGCAGGCCGGTAGACGCGCATTCACCGCAGGCATATAGATGTCGAATGGAAGTGCGACCCCATTCATCCGTTTTAATTCCACCACAACTATAATGTGCAGCGGGTGCAATCGGAATCATCTGCACCGACACATCGATACCCATCGATTTACAAGTCTCATAAATATTTGGAAAATGTTCGATGAATTTATTCAGATCCATATGGCGGCAGTCGAGCCACATATGTTCGGTACCGGCTTTTTTCATTTCACTGTCAATGGCCCGGGCGACAATATCGCGCGGAGCCAGATCCTTCCGCGGGTCATATTTCTCCATGAAGGCTTCTCCGTTTTTATTGCGAAGAATACCACCATCGCCCCGCACGGCTTCAGTGATTAAAAACGCCGGACTCACCCCCTGCTGATAAAGCGCTGTGGGATGAAACTGAATAAACTCCATGTTTTCAATCCTGCCCTTGGCGCGGTATACCATGCCGATGCCGTCGCCGGTGGCAATGACCGGGTTGGTAGTGGTACGGTACACCTGTCCATTTCCGCCGGTTGCGAAAACGGTAATGCGCGATAAAATTTTAATGATCCGGTGCTGTTGCATGTCGAGGGCATAGATACCATAACACTCTATATCGGGCGTAGATTTTGTTACAAGGTATCCGAGATGATGCTGGGTGAGGATGTCCACCACAAAGCAATGCTTAATAATCTCAATATTTTTCTGTGCTTCAACGGTCTGTAGCAAGGCGCGTTCCATTTCTTTTCCCGTAACATCTTTATGATGCAGGATGCGGAATTCGGAATGACCGCCTTCGCGTCCTCTTTTAAATTCTCCTTCTTCGTCCTTATCGAACTGCGTGCCCATTTCAATCATTTCCTGAATACGCAGCGGACCTTCTTTCACAACGATCTCCACCGTTTTCGGATTGCATAAACCATCGCCGGCAATCAGCGTGTCTTCAATGTGTTTTTCGTAACTGTCATTTTCAAAATCTGTTACGCCCGCAATGCCGCCTTGCGCGTACTTGGTGTTGGTTTCGTCTGCAATTGTTTTTGTAATGACGAGTACCTGCTTGTCGGGACAGGCTTTGGCCACTTTTAGGGCGTAGGTGAGACCTGCAATACCTGATCCGACAACGAGGAAATCTGTTTTTCTAATCATACAAGAAACTAATAAACGATCGTGTATTCGAATTTTTCCGGATGATCAAACACTTCAATCAGATTGTATTGAATGATGACTGTTTTTCTATCGGGGAATAATTTGGCTAGCATATTGTCCACTTTTTTAACTGGCCGGGGCAGTTTCACCGTGAGCGTATAGGGAATGGATATACCCATTTGACCAGCTTCTTTCATTTGTGCGTACTGCGGGCTCTCCTTCAGTTTTTTCCATTTGTCCGCGTTCAGTTTTCGTGAAATCAATCCATCCCGGCTTTCAAAATCATAAATCGCATTGAACTGATTCATGTCGGGCATTTCAGCTCCGGCGCCTACCCCCGCAGCAGCGGTATCTTTTTTCCCTGTCATGACTTTGAACAATTGGGTAAAACCAAGTGACTGGTTGTTCATCGAATTATATAGCTCTTGCAAATTCGCGAGAGTGCTGAAAGGAATGACAATATCACTTTTAAATATTTTTTCCCCCATATTCAGCTTCATATGCACGGAACCATCTTTAATCAGCGCTTTATTTTCTGCAGAAATTCCTTGCGCTGTATCCATGAGTGTCCGCATCATTACGGTGGTATCCATGTTCTTGGTCGGCATCTGTTTATCCATTTCTTCTTTACCCAGGTAGTTTTGCATCGCCTGAATGAGTTGGCTCATGTCGGTATGAATGGAGAAAGTTCCTTTTCCGTCGGCCTTAACATCGATATCCTCGTTGATATCAAAACATCCTGCCAGCATCAGCAGAGAGGCTATTGCAAGAAAATATTTGATTTTTTTCATAAAAATAATTAGATGGCAAGGTACATGTTTACGCGAAATCCAGTTGATATCCGACGCTAAAACTTTGTGAATCGCGCGGTTCCAGAAGGATCAGGCCGAGGCCATTATTAAAACAATCGGGGGCGGCACTCAGATTTTCAATGGCAATACTCTGGCGGTCGGGGGGAGTATAAATCTGCAGATATGAATAATGGCTGTCGGGGTAAAACGACAAGCGCAAACCATTGGCCGGATTTTCC
>JAYWCS010000194.1:0-2061 GCA_043780315.1 Bacteroidota bacterium
AATGTGGATGTGGCCGCGGCGACCGCAATGAAAATCCCGATCGGGAACACACCGGGTGTGCTGAGTGATGCAACGGCAGACATTGCCTTGCTGCTAATGCTGGCCACCTCTCGAAAAGCTTTTTTTTTAAACAACAGCATTCAGCGTGGCCAATGGGGTTTCTTTGAACCGACTGCCAATCTCGGGATTGATATCCGCGGAAAAATATTGGGCATTTTCGGTTTGGGAAAAATTGGTTTTGAACTCGCCAGACGGTCGGCTGCAGCCTTTGACATGAAAATCATTTATCACAACCGGCATCCGCATCCGAAAGCAGAAAACATGTTAGGGGCCCGGTTGGTTTCATTTGAAGATCTCCTGAAAAACAGTGATGTGTTATCGGTGAATACGGCGCTTACTCCAGAAACAACCGGCAAATTTAACCGGGACGTATTTGCTCAAATGAAATCGACCGCTATATTCATCAATGCGGCACGGGGCCCGATTCATAATCAGGTGGATTTAACCGAAGCGTTGCAGAAGGGGGTCATCTGGGGCGCCGGTCTCGATGTGACCAATCCCGAACCAATGCGACCCGATCACCCATTGCTTTTTATGCCGAACGTTTGTGTGTTGCCACATATCGGTTCAGCTACTGAAGAAACGCGCGCCGCCATGTCGTTGATTGCAGCAAAAAATATTGTTGCCGGCTTAAGTGGAGAGCGCCTTCCATTTGGGGTAAACCCCGAAGTGTACGATTAGAAAGCAGACAAATATCCAGCAAGTTGATGAATAGCCGCTGCAGCCCGTTTTATTTCTGTTTCTGCCCGACTGAAATTTCTTTGTTCAATCGATTCACGAATTCCGGGTAGTGTCTTCACCGAATAGCCTGTATAAAATCCAGGGGCATATAAAACATGTTTATACCAGGGTCGCATTGGCAGGCCTTCTTTTAACAGCAATTCCTGTTCCGCCCGGTATACTAACTGGTTTAATGAGTCTTTTTGATTTTCATTCAGCCCGTTCCGTTGAAAAATCTCAAAAGCATGATCGGATGCTTTGCCGAGTGTAGCGACAGCATTCTCCAGCGGAGAAAAATCGATATACGGAACTTCCTGTTTTACCGGCGGCGAAAAATAAGGTTTTGAAGAATCTGCAGCCAGTTGCGCATATTTTTTTCGGATGATTTCATTGTCTACCGCTGTGCTCTCCCGTAATGTGCCGATTAGGGTTTCAAGTTCTGCTGTATAGGTTTTTATTTTTTTATAAAGAAAACGAAAATCAAAAGGAAGTAGGTCCGCCTCGAGCAAGCGCAGGGAAATATGTCCAGCCACTTTTGAAAGGGCTGCACCATAATAAAATCCCGGATCTTTGAAACGGATATAATTCGCGTACGAATCGTAAATGGAATGGTATTCTCCGCCATTGTCTTCCCCGCCGAATCCGACGTCCAGTGAAGGAATACCGATATGTTGCAGGAAAGGTGAAAAATCAGATCCGGATCCCAGCGCTTCGATACTCATGCTGGTTTTATCCATTGCCTGTTTGGCCAGTGCGGGGCTGGCGGCATTCATAACTTCATACGCCTTGAGTCGTTCATATACACTGACCCCGGTTTGCGGGTCGGTGATGCCTTTAGCTACTTCATCTACCAGTCCTTCCAGTGCATGAGAACCGCCTGCATTGAGAAATCCACGGCCATTTCCGTCGGAGTTAATATATGCAACCGCATTTTTTTGTAACAAAGCCGCGTGATCCTCCACTCATTCGGTAGACCCAATCAGTGCGGGTTCTTCCCCATCCCAGGCACAGAACAGCATGGTTCGTTTAGGTTTCCAGCCGGATTTGACCAGCAGCCCGAATGCTTTGGCTTCTTCCAGCAACGCGGCCTGACCACTGATTGGATCCTGCGCGCCGTTGACCCAGGCGTCATGATGATTACCGCGGATCACCCATTCATCCGGAAATTCAGTGCCTTTTATCATGGCGATCACATCATAGCAGGGCACTATTTTCCAATCAAACTCCAACTGCAGATGAACCGTTGCTTTACCAGGCCCCACGTGATAAGTGATCGGGAGG
>JAYWCS010000195.1:0-7798 GCA_043780315.1 Bacteroidota bacterium
GCCGGTGAAACCACTCCCAAAAGAAAATAAATTTGAAGTCGTTCAGGGTAAAATCTGCATTCAATAAATGAAACTGCGGAGTTTGCTTGTACTTTTCAAATTCTGCAAGCCATTGGGTTTCGCGCAGGGGAGGAATCACGCCTGTAATAACATTCCACTCCGTAATCGAAAGTCCCGATCCGGTGAGTCGGGTAATACCGCCCAACAATACCTGAATTAATAACATAACGGTCCCGGCGAGCACCCAATACGCCACCGCACGGTTGGCAGACCTCGTTCTCCAGATAGCCATTATGCAAAAATAATTCATTCTGTCTGCTGTAGATAAAACTATTTCCGCCGATCTGGTTTTAAAGACAGGCATTACTTTAAATTTGATCAAAGATTTTTCCGTTGCTCAAAGCATTTCTTCAATCCGGTGTGCACGAAGCAGGCTGCGACGAAGCCGGCCGCGGGTGTTATGCCGGACCGGTATTTGCCGCTGCCGTTGTCTTGCCACCCGACTTTTATCATCACCTGCTCAACGACTCCAAGCAGGTCGCTCCGGAAATCAGATCGGAGCTCCGGTCTTTCATCGAAACACATGCGCTGGATTTTGCCGTAGCCCAGATAGGCAATGCCGAAGTTGATCAGATCAATATCCTAAAGGCCTCCATCAAAGCCATGCACGTAGCCATTCAACAGTTGAAAAAAGAGCCCGAATTTCTACTGATCGACGGACATATTTTCTATCCGTTTAAAAAAGTTCCCCATCAGTGCATCATCAAAGGAGACGGTATCTATGCTTCTATTGCGGCCGCGAGTATACTGGCAAAGACGTACCGTGATGAATATATGATGGCACTGCATACGGCATATCCACAGTACAACTGGTATAAAAACAAGGGCTATGGAACCACCGAACACCGCCAGGCCATTGCGTTACATGGATTATGTCCCCATCACCGGAGGAGTTTCAATATTGTGCCCGGACAGACAGAACTTTTCAAAAATGATTAACCCCTGCAATTTTCAAGAATGATCGCTTTTCCCCAAAACATTTTATTAGAAGATGAACGCGTTCTGATACGGCCATTGCAAACAGAAGATCTGGAATGGCTATTGCCATATGCCGTGCAGGAGCCGGAATTATGGACCTACTCGGCCATCAGTGCAGCCGGAAAAGAAGGAATGACCGAATATATTCAGCATGCCATTCGGGAGCGCAAAGCAGAAAAAGAGTATCCATTCATCATTTTCGATAAATTATCCAATGAATATGCGGGTAGTACCCGTTTTTATGATATTCAACTGTCTTTTACCAGTACCCAGCTCGGCTATACCTGGTATGGAAAGAAGTTTCAGCGCAGCGGACTGAACCGTCATTGTAAATTCCTGTTGCTGTCTTATGCTTTTGAAAAATGGGGAATGGAAAGAGTTGAATTTCGCGCCGATCACAGAAATCAGCCATCCATTGAGGCGATGATAAATATCGGCTGCACCGTTGAAGGCTTGCTGCGCAGTAATATGCCCCTGGCGACCGGCGGCCGGAGAAGCTCTATTGTACTTTCCATTCTAAAAACCGAATGGGTTGAAACAGTTAAAATCACCCTGGCCGGAAAAACCTTCTGATGATTCATTGTCAGCTTTCTGTCCACTCGCCGGCTCCTCTCCGAATCATGACTGCATCCCCGGAAGTATAGTCGATTATTGTGGAAGGAACCATATTTCCGGGCCCGCCATCGACAACGATATCGACCAGATTTTTGAAATGCTCGTAAATAATTTCCGGATCCGTATACTCTTCCACCTGTTCGCCTGGCAGCGAAGTGCTCAATACCGGATGACCCAATTGTTGCACAATGGTACGGGCAATCAGATTGTCCGGTACGCGCAGTCCGATACTATTTTTTTTACTCTTGAGAATTTTTGGAACTTCCTTACTGGCGGGAAGGATAAATGTATACGGACCGGGTAAATGATTTTTCAGAATCCGGTATAACGGTGTGGAGATACTTTTGGTGTAAGAACTTAAATCGCTCAGGTCGTAACAGACAAAAGAGAGGTTGGCTTTTGCGGGATTAATTTGTTTGATACGGCAGATCCGCTCGATGGCTTTCGGCTGAAAAATATCACAACCCAGTCCGTAAATAGTATCTGTTGGATAAACAATAACTCCTCCCGATAAGAGGCAGTCCGTGATGGTCCGGATATTTCTTTCCTGCGGATTTTCAGGATGAACTGTAAGCAGCATGGCACAAAGTAACAAAAAGCATTGCTGTAACCGATTTCCTTTTAATCTGATTATACTAATTTTGAAAAAAATAGATTATGCGGTTAGGGTCCGTTGACCGGGTAGACAATATATCTGCGCAGGATTTTAAAAAAAATTATTACGATCCGCTGAAGCCACTCGTGATTACGGGCATGGCAAAAAAATGGCCGGCCTATTCTAAGTGGAACTGGGATTTTTTAAAAGCGGTGGTGGGTAATGTTGAAGTGGCTCTCTACAATAATGTGAAAAGCGATGCTTATACTCCCATTAATACGGCAGACGACTACATGAAATTCGGTCAGTATATTGATATGATTCGAAAGGGTCCCGCCGAGTGGCGAATTTTTCTGTTTAATATATTCAAACATGCTCCCGGCATCATCCGGGATTTCAGCTGGCCCGAAGAGTACAGCAAAGGGTTTGTAAAAAAATATCCGATGCTTTTTACCGGCGGCAAAGGTTCTATCACGCACATGCATTTTGATATCGACCTTTCTCATATTTTTCATACCCAGTTCATGGGTAAAAAACGTATTCTGCTATTTCCGCATGAAGAACAATATAAACTTTACCGAAAGCCCTGGGAAGTTTTAAGCATGGTGAATTTTGAGAAATATTATGACAGCGAAAAAAACAAACTGGACTACGATCGTTTCCCTGCCCTTCGGCTGGCAAAGGGTTACGAGTTGATTCTGGATCACGGAGATACTTTATTCATGCCCGCCGGATATTGGCATCATATGGAATATATCGATAGTGGGTTTGCAATGAGTCTGCGTTCGATGCAATCTGGTATCAGCGGAAAACTCAAAGGCGCCTGGAATCTATTTGGGATGCGCCATGTGGACACGCTGTTGAAAAAAACTGCTCCGGAAAGATGGTATAATTATAAAAAGCGCAGAACATTTAGCGAAGCCAACCGGCTGTTATAATAATTTTCTTAGGCGTTGATTACCCATGTTTCCCGGCCACTCAACAACTTATTCAAATTTCCTTTGCCCTTTGTTTTGATCACTTCTTCGACTTGCATATTGAGCATGTCTTCATAGCATGCGCGCTGGTTTTGATAGAATACACCGAAAGGGCGTGGGAAATGATCCGCCAGTCCGGGATCGTCGAACATACGAACCAAGGCCTGGGCTTTATATAAATCCGCTTCATTGTGAATCCATAAGTCTTCCGCAGAATAGCCATTTCCGATTTCGACCAGTGCGGGTGTTAGACCGTCGAGGCGAATGCCTTTATTCTTTTCTGCTCCAAAAATCAAAGGTTTACCCTGTTCGAGGAAAAGCGTTTCGGTAGGTTTACTCCCTTTCTCCGTGAAAATTTCAAATGCCCCATCATTGAAGATGTTGCAGTTCTGGTAGATTTCGAGAAAACAGGAGCCGCGATGCTGGTGGCTGCGCATCAGCATCTGCTGCAGGTGTTTGGGATCCCGGTCCATACTGCGTGCGATAAAAGATGCGTCGGCACCCAGCGCCAGCGCGAGTGGATTAAAAGGATGGTCAATACTTCCCATAGGCGTTGATTTAGTCACTTTATTCGTCTCAGAAGTTGGGGAATACTGACCCTTTGTGAGGCCGTAGATCTGATTATTAAATAGTAAGATGTTCACGTCGAAATTGCGTCGGAGCAGGTGAATGGTATGATTTCCGCCGATGCTCAGCGAATCCCCATCACCTGTGACGATCCATACACTGAGTTCAGGACGCGTTGCTTTCAGTCCCGAAGCAATGGCGGTTGCCCTTCCATGAATGGAATGCATCCCATAGGTGTTCATATAATACGGAAACCGGCTGCTACAGCCAATTCCAGAGATAATCACAATGTTTTCGCGAGGAACGCCAATCGTTGGCATCACCTTCTGAACCTGCGCGAGAATGGAATAGTCTCCGCAACCGGGGCACCAGCGCACTTCCTGGTCGGTAACAAAATCTTTAGCCGTTAATGGAACGGAAACCGGGGCTTCACTTATCATGGATAATAAAATTCCTGCAAATTACAACATAACTGCCCGTATGCCGGAGGAAAATGGAAGAAAAGGATATAGATGGCATCGCGGCACTTGGAATTAGTGCGGCTTCTGCGAATCTCGAAAGGCCTGAATAATTTCTGCAAATGTGGCTTCGTGCTGCAAATGCGGGAATTGACTGAAATGAAAAATCCGTCCCGGCAAAGCCAGGACGGATTTTTACCTGAAAAGCGATTAATATCTGCTATTGCTGTTGCTGTAGTTATTTCTTTTCTGGAAATTACCACCACCACCGCTTCTGTTTCCACCACCGCCAGCGCCGCCTGTGCGTTCTTCACGGGGTTTTGCTACAGATACATTGATGGTCCTGCCATCAACTGAAGCACCGTCGAGTTCTGCGATTGCTTTCTTAGCAGCTTCGTCGTCTGCCATTTCAACAAATGCAAATCCACGGGACTTCTGTGTGAATTTGTCGAGAATAACTTTAGCAGATGAAACTTCACCGTACTCTGCAAAATACTCGTTTAAGTCTTCGTCGGTTACGTTGAAGCTTAAATTTGAAACATAAATGTTCATACTTAAATAAAAAATTAAATGATAAAAATACAAGCTGACTGAAAGCTGAAGTAAAGGCGACTAACTAACCGTACTGAAGAATGCGTAGCAGAATGTTTGTTCACTTACTAAATGCTGATCAACTCAAGACTTTGCGAATGTACAGCAAAAAATTGAATTACGCATGTTGTTTTAAAGATTTATACGCCACCACAGTACTTGCTAGCATGAGGATTCCACCCAAAAGAAAGGGTGCTCCGGGAAATAAAAAAGGGGCTCGCGAACTCGTAAAAAACGCGAATAAATTAGTCATCAGCAAGGGTCCGATGATGGATGTCACACTCATCAGACTGGTAAGAGATCCCTGCAATTCCCCCTGGGCGTTGGCGGGTACATTGCCCGAAATGGTCGATTGTAAGGCCGGCCCGGCGATCCCTCCCAGACAATAGGGAATTAATATAGCAAACATCATCCAGCTCTGGGTGGCGACTCCAAAAAGGAACATGCCAATGGCGTTTAACAAGAGTCCGATATAAATACTCCGGCGGTTTCCGAGTTTTGGCGTAATCACCCGGATTAAAACGGCCTGCACGAAAGAAACCAGAATTCCAACTACGGCCAGCGAAATGCCAATCGTTTTGGGTGTCCACTGAAACCGGTAGGCCGTAAAATAACTCCAGTTACTTTGAATCGCATGCGAACCGAGATAGTCCAGACTCAGTGCAAAAATTAACCCGATCACCGCCGGATAGTTTTTTAATTGCGTGAGGGAACCCAGCGGGTTGGCCCGCTTCCATTCAAACGTTCTTCGGTTTTCGATTGCGAGCGATTCAGGAAGTACAAAATAGCCATAGAGCCAGTTCACCAGCGTGAGTATGGCTGCGGTATAAAAGGGAGCGCGCATACCCCAAACGGCCAACAGACCGCCGATGGCCGGACCAATAATAAAACCGAGTCCAAACGCAGCTCCGATCATCCCAAAATTTTTCGCGCGGTTCTCGTCATTGCTGATATCGGCGATGTATGCCGATGCCGTGGTGAAACTGGCGCCGCCGATGCCGGATATCATTCTTCCCAAAAAAAGCCAACCGAAACTGGGCGCAAAGGCCAGAAAAATATAGTCGATCCCCACGCCGAATAAAGAAACCAGGATCACTGGCCGGCGGCCATATTGATCGCTCAGATTACCCAAAATAGGTGCGCAGATGAATTGCATGAAAGCATACACGAACAATAACAGGCCTCCTTCTTTACTGGCCTGATTGATGGGAATATGTTTCATGCCCGCAATGAGTTCCGGCATAACCGGAATAATAAGTCCCCAGCCGATCACATCAATTAATAACGTAATAAAAATAAATCCGATGGCTGCCTGTTTTTTCATGATGTGGTCTGCAAAATAATGCAAAAACGAACCCCGTTTCGGGTATTTTTATTAACTTGTTTTAAAATCAGGTGTATGCACTTCAGCAGGAAATTAATTGCAGGTATTTTAGTTAGCGTTTTTATGCTGGCAGGCATCGCCGCAACCAAACCGCCGGAAGAGCGTCATTTCAAAAACCTGAAAGTGCTGCCGAAAGATATCAGCATGGATGATCTCGATAAAGTGATGGATAATTTTAAGGAATCGCTGGGCGTAAAATGCGGATTTTGTCATGCACCTTCGAAAGACAGTACCGTTCATCGTCCGGATTTTGCAAGCGACGATAAACCAGAAAAAAAAATCGCGCGGCAGATGATGAAGATGTCTGGTAAAATCAACAAAAAATATTTTAGCTATAATAAAAACGATCAGAGCCAACTGTTACCGACTGTTGAATGCATGACCTGCCATCATGGCAAGCCGCGTCCTGGCAAATAAGGAATCCTGATGAATAAAAAATCGATCGTTTTTTCTCTTCTGGCGGGATTTGTATTCGTCGGCATCATCGCTTCCAAACCACCTGGTGAAAACAAGCCGGTTTACAAAAACCTGACAGTCCTCTCCTATAAAATATCTGAAAAAGATATGGACTATGTCATGGAAACCTTTAGCGCGAACCTGGGAGTCAATTGCATGTTTTGTCATGTCGCAAACCGTGACCCCAAAAACTTTTCCATCGATTATGTTTCAGACAAACTGGAAAATAAACGGATAGCGCGCGAGATGCTCCGGATGTCGATGCGGCTGAATAAAAAATACTTCAACAAGCCCCTGAATTCGGCCATGACAACCCGGGGAAGAATTTGGTGTAAAACGTGCCATGGAGGTAAACCCATTCCTTTACTCCAGTACCCGAAGAAATCTTAATCCTGCAGCAGCAACTGTTTCTTGAAACCGAATATAGATACACCAAAGCCCAAGCTATCATTCTTTTTATTGTTTCAACAGTTTCAACTGGTATGTTTTTGACTGTGTTTTAATCTTCAAAACATAAATACCGGTCGACAGGGAAGAAACATTTACGCGCATATCTTCCTGTAAATTATTACCCATCACGAACTGAACGGCCCGGCCCTGAAGTGTATAGATCGCTATTTCCATTATTTCCTCGGAGCCTGTAACAGCTGTAAACAAGCCCGTGGTTGGGTTAGGATAAATAATCGGCGCAACATCTTTCCCGAATTTTACTTTTTGTATGGCCGAAAATGAATAGCGATTGTCGATATCCACCTGTTTCAGGCGATAAAAATTAATTCCATTCACCGGATTCATATCCTTTGCAGCATACGATTGTACGGTTGAACTAGTACCAACGGCCTTGATCGTCATGATTTTCTGATATGCCGACCCATCCACACTTCTTTCAATTTCAAAATGATCATTGTTTTCTTCCGAAGCCGTGTGCCAGTTCAGGGCAACATAATCATTCTGCACATTGGTAGCTGTAAAATCAATCAACTGGATGGGTAAAACGGCCGAATTTTCTGTCAGATTATCGAATGTGGCCGTTGACATGGTGCCGGACTGTTTGCTGGAAACTCCCATGGCAATAAAAACGGGATTCGTTCCAAAACCCAGATCCTGCGTGGGTCCC
>JAYWCS010000196.1:0-18813 GCA_043780315.1 Bacteroidota bacterium
CAAATCTTTTTTTAAATATTACGGCATCTTTACGATTGTGATTTTGTCTTTTTACGCGCTGGCAATTATATCGGCCATCTTCGGTGCTATGTTCGGACGTCATTAATTAATACCTTGAATAGTAATTATAATCCTTTAGCAGGGTCTCCAGAAAATCCTGCGCGTCCTGATCGCCCTGCATGTTCAGTTTCGATTTAATTCTTTCGGCAATGCGAAAAGCCAGGTCGTGGTTATTATTTTTCCGGACGGTCTCGATGATCATTTTCAATGAGTTCAGATCTTTGTCGCTCATCTGCATCACCTGCGGATAGCGGGGTTTGTAGCCGGCTTCTACTTCCGTAAATACTGTATCCTGCCAGGAAGTGTTGGAACGGGTGTAAATAATGATTGTGCCGGCCAGCATATCACCGATCCGCTGGGATTTATCGCTGATGATAAAGCAGGCGATTCCGGAGAATGCCAGTATACTGCTATACCAGGGAAGAATACCCGCGTAAATCATCGGGAAAATCCACAAAGGAAAATCGACCAGTAAAAACATCCACCGGATTAAATACTGACTTACCGTTGCCTGTCCGCCTTCCAGGGTAATCACCCGGATGCCCATCAGTTTTTTGCCGATGGTTTGACCGTTCGTCAGTAATTCCATCCCCGGAAAGTAAATAAGAATGGGTATCCAGATTAATTCATTGAGCCACGGGCTTCTGGCCAAAATTTTTTCGGGAATTAAATAGCCGAGTTTGCCCGCAAAATAGAAATAGAGCCAGATTGCCAGCAAGTCTATGAATAAAGCGAATAATCGCCGATGGAAGGGACTGATGGGAAAATCAACCTCAATATTAAAACCGGTATCGAGTTTTACAGATAACATATAAATCAGCGAAGTTGCATATTAGTGGATTCTTCTGTTGCCGATGATTTTTATTTTTTACATTTAGCAATAAATATAATGTTTTTGTGCGGGAAGGTCAATTCATTCAGCAGAATATCGAGAAGTGGAAAATTTATCAGTACGAGCCGACAACGGATCCCGATGAAATGGCCGATCGTTTTACTGAACTCGTCAATGATCTGGGATATGCAAAAACGTTCTACCCGCAAAGTAAAGTGACCTTATACCTGAATAAACTTTCTTCTGAGATCTATCTGGGGATCTATAAAAACAAAAAGGAATCATCCTCCCGGATCATCAGTTTCTGGAAAACCGAACTCCCACTCGTGATCCGGAAATACCACCGCGAAATATTATACTCCTTTTCAATTTTTGTTTTCTTCGCGATCCTGGCCGCTTTTTCAGCTGCCAATGATGAGAATTTCGTGCGCGGTGTACTCGGCGACGCATATGTTGAAATGACCGAACAAAATATTGCAAAAGGAGATCCGTTTGGCGTTTTCAAAGGCGATAGCCGCCTCCACATGTTTCTCGCGATTGCTATCAACAATGTAAGAGTTTCATTTCTTATTTTTATAACCGGGTTATTTGCCGGCGTGGGCACCATCTGGTTGCTTTTTCAAAATGGCGTGATGCTGGGTTCTTTTCAATATTACTTTTTTTCGAAAGGTCTTGGATGGAAGTCTGTTCTGGTGATCTGGATCCATGGCACGCTGGAGATCTCGGCCTTTATTATTGCCGGGGCAGCAGGCATCGTATTGGGAAAGAGCATTCTTTTTCCCGGCACCTACAAAAGACTTCCTTCCTTAAAACGGGGAGCGAAAGATGGTATTAAAATGATGATCGGACTGATACCGGTTTTTATCACCGCTGCTTTTCTGGAGGGCTTTGTGACCCGGTATGCACAAATGCCCATCTGGTTAAGTCTTGCTATATTAATTTCTTCTGCTTCATTTATCATCTGGTATTTTATCATCTATCCGATTCGTGTAACGGGCAAGCATGATATAATTCTTAAAATAAATCCGGTAACTCACCTTCCATGAGAAAATATTTGTCGATTTTATTATTTATCCATTTTCTTTCAGCAGACACGCCCGTTTTTTGTCAGACTTCCGGAGATTCCACCGAAACCGTAGCAGAAAACAATGATCAAAATAATGTTACTCTAGCGGATAGTGGATTTATGAAGGAATCAGTGAGGCAGGTTCCCCAAAAGCAGGTGCGGAGTTACCTGAAGGATCCGGCCTATGCTTATGCAAATGATCCGGAATATTGGAAAAAACCTGTTCTCCACGGGCCCAATCCGCTTTTACAATTTTTATTCAGTAAGGCTCTGCGCTGGATCGTTTTTGTGGTTATCTTCCTTTCGGTGCTTTGGGGCTTATATCGACTGGCCAGAGAAAATAATTTTATAGGATTTACGCAGAAAAGGAAAAAATTGAAGACGGTCCATCACGCAGCAGATATAAACGTGGCCGAAGATTTCAATCTGATGATTCAAAATCATCAGGCCTCCGGTAATTTCCGGATGGCAATCCGGTATCTATACCTCAGACTGATACACACGGCTGTCGAAAAAAAACACGTGCAGATTTTGGAGTCCTCTACGAATGCGGCCATCACAAACGCCTTTAAAAATCCGCAGCAGGCAGGCGAATTTCGTGTTTTGGCGACTGCATACGAATATGTTTTTTATGGTGGTTTTTTGCCAAACCGCGTTTTGTTTGATAAACTCAAGCTCAAATTTGATCATTTCCAGGAAACGCTTTCTATTTGAAAAACCGTATACCATATTTCCTGTTGCTCATTGGGTTGACGGCATTTTTTTGTGGCTGCCAAAAGACAAAAACCATCGACAAGCGGATCAGTCTCTGGCATCTGGATAAAATTCCCTATGGTACAAAATATGCCTATGAAAATCTGTCTTTTATTTTTCCAAAGGCCGTCATCCGGACCAGCAGGAACTTTCCGGTGTTGTATTCCAACGAATCGGCGGTAGATACCCTGCGGGCACTGATCGTGATCAGCCCGACGTTCGCCCCCGATCCGCAAGAGATGAATTCGATCATTCGATTTGCAGCTTCCGGTAATCAGGTCTTTATTTCCGCCAGATATTTTAACGACAGTGTCTTAAAAAGGCTTCACTGCGCCCTTCATAATATGGGGAGCCATCTCAATGATAGCATGGAAATTAAAGTACGGGGCGCGGGGCCGGAGGAATGGTTAACTTATCAATATCCGGGATATTCCAACGATGCTTATTTCGAATCCATCGACACCGGACACAGCACGATACTGGGTAAAAATTCAGATGGGAATTCTGACTTTATCCGACTAAATTATAAACAGGGAGGCGCTATTTTTTTGCATGTTGAACCATTTGCATTTAGTAATTTCTTCTTACTGCATAAAAACAATAAATCGTACTACGACGAGGCGCTTTCCAGTCTGCCGAAAGAAATTGGCTTGGTGGAATGGTCAGATTATTTCCGGTATACTCAAAATTCGAAGCCTTTTTCGGCGATGGTTTATGTATTAAGTAATCGTTCTTTGAGATGGGCATTTTGGGTAACCATCGGATTGTTTCTGTTGGTGTTTTTGGTTGAATCCAAACGAAAGCAACGTTCTATTGCAGAAATGCCTCCGCTGCGGAACGCCTCTCAGGATTTTGTCAAAACGGTGGGACGATTATATTTTCAACAAAAAAATAATCAAAACCTCGGCGCTAAAATGGTTGCTGCATTTTTGGAGAACATACGTTCGCGGTATAATTTATCCACTTCCGTACTCGATGAAGAATTCACTCACCAGTTGGCGTTCCGCGCCGGACGTCCGGAAGAGCAGATCCGGGAAATTGTACAGTTAATTCATATAACGAGGTTACGGCCCGACCTGTCAGATCAGGAATTAATGGATCTGCACCATCAAATCAATCAATTTAATAAACAGGCATAGCTCATGGAAGAAAATTTGTTTGAAGAAAGAACGCCTCTGCAGGAATTCCGGGAAACACTCGGTAAACTAAAAGCAGAGATGGGTAGAGTAATTGTCGGTCAGGAGCAAATGATCGAATTGCTGATTGCCGGTATTCTGTCAGATGGACATGTGTTAATTGAAGGTGTGCCGGGAGTTGCAAAAACATTAACGGCTAAACTGCTCAGCCGCTCCATTGATGTCGGCTTTTCCCGCATACAGTTTACCCCCGATCTGATGCCCGGTGATGTGATCGGCAGCTCGATATTTAACCCACGGGAAATGTTATTTCAATTTCGGCCCGGGCCGATTTTCAGTAATATTGTTTTAATCGATGAGATTAACCGGGCACCTGCAAAAACACAGGCCGCATTATTGGAGGTGATGGAGGAGCGGCAGATTACGGTAGACGGACAAACCATGAAGATGCAACAGCCGTTCCTGGTCATTGCCACCCAGAATCCAATCGAGCAGGAAGGCACTTATCATTTGCCGGAAGCCCAGCTGGACAGGTTCCTGTTTAAAATTAAAGTAGACTATCCCAATGAGGCGGATGAAATTGTCGTAGTGACCAGGCATCACCTGAATCCGGGAGACCCTTTGGGCAATCAGGTAAAACCGGTATTAAATGCAGGTGTAATTGAAACATTGCGTAAGCTGGTGCAAGAAATACATGTGGAAGAAAAACTGATTCGTTTTATTGTCGGAGTAGTTGCCTCTACGCGGCAGCACAAATCGATTTATCTCGGAGCTTCTCCGCGCGCCTCGATTGGGATTTTGCAGGCGTCCAAAGCCATTGCCGCCATGAACGGACGTGATTTTGTTCTGCCCGAAGATATATTATATGTGATGCCGGCCGTGTTGCGACACCGACTGGTCTTGTCGCCGGAAAAGGAAATGGAAGGGGGCACGTCGGACGATGTGATTCAACAAATCATTCAAGCCGCTGAAATTCCCAGATAATGAGGTTTCTGAAACGATTTTATTTTTCTTTATTTTTTGATAAATTATTTTATCGGTTGCTGACCGGTATCATTTTATTATTTGTACTTTCTTACAGACTGACTTTTTTATTTTATGTAGCCCAAATACTATTGGTTTTGCTTCTTTTTGCTGTTGTATTTGACTACCTGATACTATTTACCAAGCGAAATCCGGTAACAGTAAAAAGAATTTTACCGGAACGCCTCAGTAATGGAAATGAAAATATGATGAATTGGACTGTCCGGCATCATTATGCTTTTCGTTCCGTATTGATTGTAATGGATGAATTTCCGGAAGCCTGGCAGATCCGGGATGTCAGCATGAAATGCTTGCTTGATCCGGAAGAAAATCATATGCTCACCTACACATTGAAACCAACGGAAAGGGGAGAATACTTTTTTGGAAATATTCATGTGTATATAAAAAGTCCCTTGCAGCTGATCGTTCGTCGTAATACCATACCAGCTAAAGAGCCGGTGAAAGTATATCCTGGTTTTTTGCTTCTGCGCCAGATGGAATTCATGGCGCTGATGATGGATCCGGCGAATACAGGTAACAAGCAGGTTCGGAAAACAGGTCATAGTCAGGAGTTTGAGCAGATTCGTGAATATGTAAGCGGCGATGATATCAGAAATATTAATTGGAAGGCGACGGGCCGAACCGGCGGCCAACTAATGATGAATAATTACACGGATGAAAAAAGCCAGCAGGTGTATTGCATTATTGATAAAGGAAGATCCATGAAAATGGCATTCAATTCCTTGAGTCTGCTGGATTATGCAGTGAATGCAACCCTGGCGATGAGCGCCATCGCCATTTCCCGGCATGATAAAGCCGGAGTGATTGGATTTGCGGACCGGGCAGGAGATTTTTTGCCAGCCAATCACCGGTCAACCCAGATGAACGCGATCGTTACGACACTGTACAATTTAAATACGCGTTTCCTGGAATCTGATTTTTCTCTTTTGCACAAACTAATTAAAACACGCATAACGCAGAGAAGCCTGCTGATTTTATTTACAAATTTCGAATCAATGACGGCGTTGAACCGTCAGCTGCCGTATCTGAGAAACATTTCGCAGAAACACTTATTGCTGGTCGTGTTTTTTGAAAACACTTCGTTGCAGAGACTGGCTTCGGGCCAGGCGAAAAACATTGAAGGATTGTATGAAAAAGTAATTGCGGAAAAATTCATACTTGAAAAGAAGCTGATCGTAAAGGAACTTCAGCGTTATGGAATTGCCGCCTTATTAACGGCTCCCGAAAAACTAAGTGTAGATGTGGTAAATAAATATCTACAGATAAAAGCGCGGCGGGAGATTTGATTTCTGAAATGTATACAAATGACAAATCTTTTTGAAGAAGGCCAGGTGATTTTAGTGAATAAGCCATTGCAATGGACATCAGCTGATGTGGTAAAAAAAATCCGGAACCGTGTGCACGCTAAAGTCGGTCATGCCGGTACGCTGGACCCGCTGGCCACCGGGTTGCTGATACTCTGTACCGGTAAGTTCACGAAGAAGATCAACGAATTTATGTCGCAGGAAAAAGAATATACCGGCACTTTTACCCTGGGGGCAACGACCGCTTCCTACGACCGGGAAACGGTGCCTGAAAATCCGCGCGATTTTTCAACGGTCACAGAAGCCGCTTTACTGGAGGCAGCAAATTTGTTTTCTGGTGAAATCATACAGATCCCGCCGGTCTATTCAGCGATTAAAAAAAATGGCGAAAGGAGTTATGATCTTGCCCGTCAGGGAAGGGCCGTTCCCCTCGATGGTAGGAAGGTCGCAATAAAGGAATTTGAAATGGAGATTGTTGAATTACCCCTCGTTCGTTTCCGGGTGGTATGTTCAACGGGGACCTATATACGCAGTCTGGCGCATGACATCGGGGAGACCCTTGGATGTGGTGCCTACCTGAGTTCTCTTTGCCGCACCCGGATTGGAAAATACAGACTTGAAGAGGCCATGGGGCCGGAAGATCCGGAAATAAAAATTAAAACGGATAGTTGATTCCCAGTTGAAGCTGCCCGCTGCCTGGTGCGAGTTTATAAAACCAGGTATTGGATCCCTCGAGGGCCTGTGGATCCCTGATTTTGTAGGCCCAGTCCAGGCGAATCAGGAAATAATTAAAATCCACCCGCAAGCCGGTGCCGGCACCAACGGCAAATTCTTTGTAAAAGCGATTGAGTTGAAAATCACTCCCAACTGCTGCCGCCGTCGTATCGATCGGCTGCCAGTTCCAGATGTTACCGATGTCAGTAAATAAAGCACTTCTAAATTTTATACCGAAAATGGTTCCGAGTAAAAACCGATATTCCAGATTTCCTTCCAGTTTAATATCTCCGAAACGTAGATCGACGTTGCTGAGGGTCGGGCTGCTATAATATTTGGAAGATCCAAGTCCGAGCTGCCGGATCTGCCAGGCGCGCATGCTGTTGGGACCACCGGAATAAAAAGCTTTGAAAAAAGGAAGTGTGACCTCATGCCCGCTGCTGGTTAATCCGTAGGAATAGCCGGCACCGCCATAAGCCCGGAATACCATCTGATTTTTTCCATAGTCAATGAGGTGCCGAAATTCCATTTCCCCCCGGATATAGCGTAGTAGCGGACCCCTATCCAGATTTTTCAAAAATCCGAGCACGGCGCCGCTTTCTTCAAATCCGGCGAGCAGATAATTGGTTTTGTTTCCTTTTACCCGGACGATATTATATACGAACTGCTGGCCAACGACTAAGCCAGGCCGGAATGAAAGTTTTAGCGGGGGATTATCTGCCAGGATATTTTTGAGACTGTCCGTTGTATTTAATGTATCGGTGTACTCAATATTCAATGGCTTCCATAAAAAACTTTTTGTTGTCGTAACCGCCAAATCCTTTTCTGTGTGTACCTGTGTTTTTGACCATTGATATCCAAAAGATCCATTAATCGACGCCATGGTAAAAAAGGCGAGGCGCCGGGTATATTGCGCATTGACATTGATCAGCGTTTGGGTATGATATCCTTTGTTCTCCATGTTGGCCGGAAAATGAAGGAACGGTATCACCTGCACGATATGGGGAATGGAAATGGTATGAGATAAATTTGCTAAAACGGTTTGAATAAAATGACTGCCCAATTCAACTCCACCCTGTAAATTCGTGTTGGTTAATATGGCTTGTTTAAAAGCGTTTCGGTTTTGCAGGCCCAGGATCACACTGGTTCCAAATACATTCGTGGTCGTCAATATATCATTGGTATTGTAACTGGTTTCCAATGAGATGGAAATTTTTTGTTTTTTCGCCGGGTACATACGCAACGTTAAATCCAGTATCGAATCGCTGACGGAAGAAATCTGAAAATCAAAATTGTTATACTCCCAGGCCGGAAACTGACTCAGCCTGTTGGAAGTGCGGAAATAATCATTCTGTTTATATAAACCGCCGGGTCGCAAATAAATACTGTTTGCTAGAAAGGGAAGTTTGAATTTGTTCGTGCGGGTAAAAAAAGTCAGTTGTTTGACGGTCGTCATATCCTGATGAACCGTCGCGGTATCTTCCCCAACCGGCAGGTCGGGATATATCGTTATCTTACCCATATAATATCTTATCAGATGGGTGGAATCCCTCGCCGGGCGCTGCTTCACAACGACTGTAATCGTAGGGTTTTCTTTTTTTATTTTCAGTTTTTCCAGCAACTCGGCTTGTTCGATGGGATCGAGCGACGGATCAATCAGGGCAGAGAATACGGTATCGTGTTCAACATACAGATCCTCTTTGGTAAACCGGTAGTATCCGTGATTACGAAAGCTGTCTACCAGCCGGTTGATTTCACTGGTCAGCACTTGTCGCGAATAGGGATTTCCTTTTTTTATAAACGACTGTTCCTTCGAGCTCAAGGTAATATCCTGTAATTCCGGGGTGCTCAAGTTGAATCCTACAGAATCAAAAACCAGTTGTTTGCCGGGTTTCACCACAAAGTAAATACTCACCCGTTGTTCTTCCTTGCTAAGCCCCTTTAGTTTGCCGCTCGTTATTAGTTTCCCTTTGTGAACGGTTTTAAAGAGAACGGTATCCTGAATGGATGGTGCGTAATAACCATTTGAATATAATAACGCATTCATGAATACAATCGACCGGTTCAGGTTGGCACTATCAAAAACGGGTGGGTTGAGCAGGCGTTTGTATATTATATTGGGGAAGTATTTAGGAAAAGTGAATTCAGTGGTCGTTTTCGCCTGCAAACTATCCTCCAGCTGGCTTTCCAAACGCGATATCAATTCCTGTTTTTTGTCACCCCGGAGATTGCCGGTTATTTTAATATTTGTTTTATATACAAAGGGTTTGCCCCGGGTAAAATCTACCGGGATACGACAAGAGAAAAGTGTAAATAACAGAATCGCCGGAACGAATGCACGTCTGACCAGTGATGATGTAACTTGCCGGCAATATGACATAATGATTAAAACGGGGAATCCATGCTTGTAAAGTCGCAGGTCAAATATATCCAAACTTTAGGCCATAAAAAATTTCGCGATGCGGATGAGGTCTTTGTTGCAGAAGGACCGAAGATTGTTGCTGAAATGCTTCAGTCGGAAATCGTTGCGGGGGTTTATTGTTTCGCAACGGAAAACTGGTTGTTGGCCCAGGCGCATTGGTTGAAAGCCGGGGAACTGCAGATCATCACCGTAAGTGAAAAGGAACTGGAGAGTATTTCATTTCTCTCTACTCCCCATGAGGTGCTGGGGGTTTTTAAAAAGCCGGTTTTTAAACAACCGTCTGTTTTCTCTGGTATTACGTTGTTGCTGGATACCATCCAGGATCCGGGCAATCTGGGCACTATATTGCGAACGGCAGACTGGTTCGGGGTTCAACGCGTGGTATGCAGTCCCCATACGGTTGATGTTTTCAATCCAAAAGTAGTTCAGTCGGCGATGGGCAGCCTGGTGCGGGTTGAAGTGATCTATACTGATCTGGCGGATTATATTCGGGAAAGACCCGAAATACCCGTTTACGCCGCATCGCTCGAAGGGGACGACCTGCATGCAAAAATTCATCTGCCGCATGCGATTATTTTGTTGGGTAATGAATCGAAAGGAATCCGGCCGGAACTGGAATCGCTCGCGACCAGAAAAATCCGTATCCCCGGAAAAGGGCGGGCAGAATCTTTAAATGTGGCCGTTGCCGGAGGAATTTTATTGTCGCTGATTACAGCTCGTTAATTAAACGCAATGGCTTTCACCGGATTCAGTCGCCGGATAATAAAAAAACTGGGCAGCAGTAAGATCACAAAACAAATCACAAAAGTGCCGAGGTTTACCCAACCAATTTCCACCCAGCTAATTTTAACGGCAGCCGTGGAAATAAAATAAGAATCTTCGGGCAACGTAATAAATCCATACCGTTTTTGCATCCAGCAAATCACCAGGCCAAGCAGGTCTCCCAATAAAATACCCCCGAAAGTAATCAGCGTACCATGATAGAGAAATATCCGCTGGATCGTTCGATCCCGCGAGCCCAATGCTTTTAGTAAGCCGATCATATGTGTTCTTTCCAGTAGTAATATAATCAGACAGGTCACCAGATTCAGGATAGCTACCAGAATCATAATAATAATCACGATGGCTATGGTAGTATCCTGCAGGTTCAGCCAGTCGAAAATATTCCCGTAGATTTCTGAAATCGAACGGCTGTTCCAGCCATGGGGCAGCTGATCGAATAAACGATTGCTGACACTATCGGCCTGCGAATAGTCTTTGATAAAAATTTCGTAACCGCCGATTTCGCGGTTCGTCCAGTTATTGAGCCGCTGGATGAGCCGGATGTCCACCAGTGCATTGATGCGATCATAATCTTCGATGCCAGTTTTGTAAATACCGGTCACCTGTAAAGGACGTACGCGCCGGGAACCATCCGGCTGAATAAAATAACTATATAATTTATCGCCCACGGTCAATTTGAGTTGTTTGGCGGTATAGACTGAAATATTTATTTCACTGCTATAACCGCTGTCCGGAAAATGTATCCACTGGCCGCCTTTCAAAAATTCCTGCATGTTGGCAAAAGGATAGGCTGGTTCCACACCTTTGAGTAAGAGACCTTCAAAACCTTCAGAACCCTTGAGGATCGCATATTTGGTCGCATAAGCATGCACCGATATGACCGCCGGATCTTTTTGAATCATATCCAATACCGAATCATTGGCCGCGATGGGTTTCTCTTCCGCGATATCGACTTTCTCAGGTTCAAAATGCTGGACGCGTATATGTCCGGAAAAGCCATACATCTTTTTGGCGATCGCATACTGGAAGCCCTGGGTAAAGGCGATCGTGAGAATCATGGCCATCACACTGATGGCCGTTGCGGCAATAGCCAAACGGATGATAAAGCGGGAAAAGGAATGTTGACTGTTAAAGGCAACACGCCGGGCAATAAAACGGGATAGATTCAAGCGCGGTTATTTACCAATCAAAAGTAGACTTCACCGGGCTGTCAGAAAAGTTTTTTCAGGAATTACGTTAACATTGCATTCTTAAGCAATTATGAGAACTCTCGGGATCATTTTATTTATATGTTTTTCAGGAGTCGGGAGAGCCCAGATTCCAGACTTCGTTTATGCCCCGAATATCAGCAGTGCCAAACTATATCTCCATGGTAACCAGTTAGCGGCTCCCATCGTTTCGCTGGAAGGCAATACAAAGATGGATCTTGATTTCGATGATCTCGACGGGGATGTTAAAAATTATTATTATACCTATCAGCTCTGTAACGCAGACTGGACGCCGGTTCAGCTGAGTACGATGGATTATATCCGGGGATTTGAACAAAATCCTATAACCGACTATCACTATTCTTCGATCTCCCTGATCCGATATACCCATTATCATCTCCTGCTGCCGGAAGCAAGTGCGCGCATCACGTTGTCTGGTAATTATCTGCTGAAAGTTTTTTTAAACAGTGATACGTCCAGAATGGTATTTACTAAAAGAATGATGGTGGTACAAAATGCCGTCGCCATTGCCGCGCAGATTCTGCAACCGATGAATCCACCCTTTTCACAAACCGGTCAGAAGTTACAGTTTACGGTGAACAGCAAGGCCCTGAATATCTCGAATCCCTTCCAGCAGATTCACGTGGTAGTGCTGCAAAATAATCGCTGGGACAATGCGATTTATATGGGAAATCCCTCTTTTTATTCGGGAACAAATTTTGTTTACAATAGCGATGAAACGCCTGTATTTCCTGGCGGAAATCAATGGCGCCTGTTGGATCTGCAGAGTTTTCGCTTTCAAAGCGACCGTATTGCCCGCGCGGAATATCTGAAAAATGGAACGGTTATCTATGTGAAGCCGGATCAGGACCGGTCGCATCAACCTTACTTTTATTACACAGATATTAATGGAAAATATTTTATTCAGACGATCGACGGGGTCAATGCCGACTATCAGGGCGACTATGCGCGCGTTCGGTTTACTTATAGTCCGCCCGACCGTATTGCCCTCGAAGGACAGGATTTGTATTTGATGGGGGAATTTACCGGGTATGCCCTCAATGCGGCGACGAAGATGTATTTCAATCCGTCTACCGGCATGTATGAAGGATCTGCTTTTTTGAAAATGGGGGTATACAATTACGGCTATGTAACCGTTAACACGAATTCACCTTCTCCACCAACTTTTGATTTCACGGAAGGCAATCATTTCGAAACAGAAAATGACTACGATATCCTGGTCTATTACCGCCCGATGGGTGGCCGCGCCGATCAGCTCGTCGGTATTTACTCCTCCAACACGTTGAATGCCCTCCGGTAGATTTTTTTAAAGCATTTTGATTTAACACTAAAACAGCTACATTTGCACCGGCAAGTCTTATACGGCCAGCTCCTGTTGAATCCCCCAGGGCCGGAAGGCAGCAAGGGTAGATGGTTGAGCGGTGCGATATAAGTAACTTGCCATTTTTTTTGATTTTTTTCAAATTGATTATATGAAATTTTTTATCGACACCGCGAACCTCGATCAGATCCGGGAAGCCAATGACCTGGGCATTCTGGATGGGGTGACAACAAACCCTTCCCTGATGGCGAAGGAAAATATCCGCGGAGAAGAAAATATTACGAAGCACTATAAAACCATTTCAGATCTCGTCAAAGGGGATGTGAGTGCCGAAGTCGTGTCGACCGATTTTGACGGCATCATTGCAGAAGGTAAAAAACTGGCGAAAATCAACACAAATATTATCGTTAAAGTGCCGATGATCAAAGAAGGTGTCAAAGCCATCCGGTGGTTTACGGACAACGGTATCGCTACCAACTGTACGCTGGTATTTTCGGCGGGTCAGGCGATTCTGGCGGCCAAGGCAGGAGCAAAATATGTTTCTCCTTTTATCGGTCGGATCGATGATTCCGGTTGGGATGGTGTTCAGTTAATTTCACAGATTGCGAACATTTATGCGATTCAGGGTTTTGAAACGCAAATTCTGGCGGCCTCGATCCGGAGTGCCCTGCATATCATTCAATGTGCTGAAGCCGGCGCCAATGTCGTCACCAGTCCGCTGGAATCAATTCTGGGCTTACTGAAACATCCGTTGACCGATATCGGGCTGGCTAAATTTCTTTCCGACGCCAAAGGAGCCAAATAAAATTAACTTTAGCTTTCCATGTGAGCCTGTTATTTTTGTACAAATCAATAAATGAAAAATATTTTGTCATTGCATCATCATCCCTTCCTCCACCAGTAGGCTGCTGATGTTTTGTGTAAACAATATAATTGCAGGGGCTTATCTTCAGATAAGCCTTTTTTTTTTAGACTCCTTAAATGAATCAAATGACGACCCGGCTCAAAATTGCCATTCAGAAATCAGGCAGATTATTCGAGGATTCACTTAAACTGCTGAAAGACTGCGGCATTGACCTGAAAAATGGCATCAACAAGTTAAAAACGGAAGCCGAAAATTTTCCCATGGAGGTTTTCTTTTTGAGAGACGACGATATTCCGCAATATGTTGAAGATGGCGTGGCGGATATAGGTATTGTAGGAGAGAATGTCATTTTTGAAAAAAATAAAAAAGTAACGCTATCCGAAAAACTCGGGTTTGGAAAATGCCGGCTGTCGGTGGCCGTGGGTAGGAATGAGATATATGCGGATGCTCAATTTCTTCAGAATAAAAAAATTGCCACCACCTATCCGTTGCTACTGGGCAAATTTCTAAAAGAAAAAAACATCCGGGCTGAAATCCACGAGATCAGTGGATCCGTTGAAATTGCACCGGGTATTGGGCTGGCTGATGCGATTGTAGATCTGGTGAGCAGCGGCTCGACCTTATTTATGAATGGGTTGAAAGAAGTAGAAACGATTTTGCATTCTGAAGCGGTACTGATCCGTCATCCCGAACTGGGATTAACACAACAGGAGATTCTCGAAAAATTCGTATTCCGGATCCGGTCCGTGCGCAAGGCCCGCCACACAAAATATATTCTGTTGAATGCACCCAATGAAAAACTCAGTGAAATCATTTCGATGCTTCCGGGTATGAAGAGCCCAACAGTGCTTCCTTTGGCCGAACCCGGATGGAGCAGCGTACACAGTGTGGTGAATGAAAATGATTTTTGGGATATTATTGAGAAATTAAAAAATGCGGGGGCACAGGGAATTCTGGTGGTGCCCATCGAAAAAATGATTTTATAATGGCGCTGATGAAAATGATAGAAAACCCGGAAAGGAAAGAATGGGTTAATCTGCTGGCCCGGCCGGTTTATCAGGCTGCTGCCCTGGAAGCAGATGTCCGCAAAATCATGGATGCGGTAAAAGTTTCCGGCGACCGGGCCGTGGACCTGTACGCAGAGCAATTCGATCAGGTAACACGTGCCGATCGGCTCGTTTCTGTTCAGGAATTTGATGAAGCAGCAGAAGGGTTGGACGAAAGTTTAAAAACGGCCATTCACCAGGCAAAAGATAATATTACCAAATTTCACCAGAGTCAGTTATCCGCGGAGCCAGCGGTTGAAATTCATTCAGGTATCCGGTGCTGGCGCAAGTCGGTGGCCATTGAAAAAGTCGGTTTATATATCCCCGGCGGAACCGCGCCGTTATTCTCCACCCTGCTGATGCTGGGTGTGCCGGCGACACTGGCCGGATGCGGGGATATTATTGTTTGTACACCGCCGCAAAAAGACGGCCGCTTGAATCCGGCAATTTTGTTTGCGGCAAAAATATTGGGACTGAAAAAAGTTTTCAAAATTGGAGGGGTACAGGCCATTGCCGCTATGGCTTATGGAACAGAAACCATTCCAGGCGTTTATAAAATTTTTGGACCGGGTAATCAGTACGTTACCAAATCAAAACAACTACTACAGCAGGAAGGGGTGGCCATAGACATGCCCGCCGGACCCAGCGAGCTGGCTATCTTCGCGGATGAAACCGCCAATCCGGCCTTTGTGGCAGCAGATTTGTTATCACAGTGCGAGCATGGAACCGACAGTCAGGTTATTCTGGTAACCACCTTACGGAAAATGGCCGAAAGAGTGAATGAAGAGCTGGCGGAACAAATAAAAAAACTGCCCAGAAAACCGATCGCATCCAAATCTTTGGAGAATAGTAAAATATTCCTGATGCCAGATGCAGTAACTTCCCTGGATTTGCTTAATCAGTATGCCCCCGAACATTTAATTCTTGCCTGCCAGGATGCCGTTGCACTGGCAGATAAAGTTCGCAATGCCGGATCGGTATTCATCGGAAATTATGCCCCCGAAAGCGCCGGCGATTATGCCAGCGGCACCAATCATACGCTGCCCACAAACGGTTATGCAAGGGTGTACAGCGGAGTGAGTACGGACAGTTTTATGAAGAAGATCAGTTTTCAGCAATTATCTAAAGAAGGACTGGCATCCATCGGCAATGCTGTGATGGAAATGGCTCGCGCAGAGGGTTTGGAGGCCCATGCTGCAGCAGTGGAAATTCGGCTTGCAAACCTTCAGCCTAAAATATAATGTCGCTCCTTCATGAAAATGTAAACGATTCATATTCTATAATTGATCCTGATATGTTTGATGTAAATAAATTACTGCGGGAGAATATAAAAAAGCTGGTTCCCTATTCCTCAGCAAGGGATGAATTCAGCGGGTCGGCAAATATTTTTCTTGATGCCAATGAAAATAGTCTGGGCTCGCCCATAACGCCCAACTATAACCGCTATCCGGATCCGCATCAGACAAAAATGAAAGAACAGCTTACCCATATCAAAGGGTTACCGCCGCAGAATATATTTCTTGGGAATGGAAGTGATGAATGTATTGATCTGCTTTTTCGGGCTTTTTGCAATCCGGGAAAGGACAATGTGATTATTCTCCCTCCCACCTACGGCATGTATGAAGTAAGTGCGCATATCAATGATGTAGCCGTGAGAAGGGCTTTATTGAAACAAAATTTTGAATTGGATCTGGAAGCTATTGAATCACTGATTGATGAAAACACAAAAATTATCTGGATCTGTTCTCCTAATAATCCGACCGGCAATGCGATGGACCGCCCGGATATCGAAATTATTCTCAACAATTTCGACGGTCTGGTCGTTATTGATGAGGCGTATATTAATTTTTCCCGCCAGCAGAGTTTTATCCGCGAACTGACAGAATATCCGAATCTAGTTGTTTTACAAACCCTCAGTAAAGCCTGGGGACTGGCTGGTCTGCGTCTGGGTATGGCATTTGCAAGTAGTTTGATTATTGATATACTGAACCGGATCAAACCGCCCTATAATATCGGTCAGCCGGCGCAGGAACTGATAAACAAAGCGCTGAAGCAGACAACGCAGGTGAATGAAATGATTCAGGAAATTGTACTGATGAGAAATCATTTGGCAGAGAAATTAACCCGTCTTCCTTCGGTATTGAACGTTTATCCGAGCGAAGCCAACTTTCTGCTGGTGCAGATAAAAAATGCACGGCAGGTCTACCAAACGTTGTTGAGCCGGGGGATCGTGGTGCGCGACCGGAGTTCGGTGCCCGGTTGCACAGATTGTTTGCGGATCACCGTGGGAACCAAGGAACAGAATGATATATTGCTGCAAACATTAGTATGAGTTGCGTCCGAAAAATCTTATTTTTATTTTCTCATAAAACCATATTTATATGAAACACTTCAGAAACAAATTATTCTATATACTCCTGCTGTCGACAGCTGCCTGTCATGCTTCGGATCATTTCCTTCCAGGAGATTCGGATACCGGAGCAGTGAAAATACCGGCTCCTAAAACCGCGGATGTAGTGCTTACACTGCCTGCGGGTTTTAAGGCCAATGTTTTTGCGGAAGGTCTGGGCAGATCCAGACATATTTCTTTCTCGCCCTCTGGTTACCTGTATGTAAAACTCGCCAATAGTAAAAAGGGGAAAACCATCTTGCGGTTAAAAGATAAAAATGGAGATGGGGTGGCCGACGAAGAAATGGATTTTGCTTCTTATGAAGGGACCGGCATTCGTGTAAAGAACGGATACCTTTACGCTTCTTCTGACGAGGAAATATTCAGATATAAACTGAATGCAGATGGGAGTGTGGCCAATCCGGATCAGCCGGAAAAAATCGTAACCGGTTTGATCGCCCGGCTAATGCATGAACCGAAGGCGTTTGCACTCGATAATGACGGAAACATTTATGTGAATATCGGGGCATTCTCCAATTCCTGTCAGGTGGCGGACCGCCAGATCGCTTCACCGGGTATCAGGCCCTGTCCAATATTGGATTCAGCAGCCGGTATCTGGGAATTCAGGGCAGACAAGCTCAATCAGACATATGCCGACGGTATCCGGTATGCGACCGGATTGCGCAATGTGGTCGGTATTGACTGGAACACAACGACGAATTCTTTATTTGTAATGCAGCATGGACGCGATCAGCTTTACTATATGTTCCCTCAATTTTATACGTCTAAACAAAGTGCTGAACTTCCTTCCGAATGTATGTATGAATTACATAAAGGAGATGATGCAGGTTGGCCCTATATTTATTATGACCATATCCAGGGTAAGAAAATACTCGCACCAGAATATGGCGGAGATGGAAAGATGACGGCTGGCGATAGTGTTATTGATCCGGTGGTTGCCTTTCCAGGACACCTGGCACCTGACGGACTGGTTTTCTACACGGGGAATCAGTTTCCTGAAAAATATAAAAACGGGGCTTTTGTCGCTTTTCACGGATCCTGGAATCGGGCTCCTGAGCCACAGGAGGGATATTATGTTGCGTTCGTACCTTTCAGCAACGGTAAGCCATCGGGTAAATGGGAAATTTTCGCGAATGGTTTTTCGGGCAGCCCGGAAAAAACCGCTTCCGGAAGGGCCATGCATCGCCCTTGCGGACTGGCGCAGGGTCCCGATGGAGCGCTGTATGTTACCGATGATGAAAAAGGAACCATTTGGAGAATAACGTATAAATAAATGAGTATTTACATCGGGTCATCCATCTGTCTTCTGTTGTTATTTTCCGTTTGCTCCCCTGGGATTTTATCTGCGCAGAATAATCATTGTATTGTGAAAAAATCACCCTTGAAAATCTCGATGGATTCGGGCAAAGTGATCTACACGGCGCAATGTCTTACCTGTCATCAGGCAGACGGACTTGGTGTTTCGTATATGAACCCGCCTTTGGGTGGAAGTAAACGCGTGCTGGGAGATAAGAAAGTGCTCATCGAGATTGTGATCAAAGGATTATCATCACACGAGGAGATCGACGGAAAAAAATATCAGAATGTAATGCCGGCACATCCGGATATGAAGGATGCTGAAATTGCCGATGTGCTCACCTATATCCGGCGAAGTTTTGGAAATAAAGTGGCGGCAGTAAAAATAGCGGACGTCAAAACGGTGCGAAAGCAGTTGAAATAATTTACATGAAACGGATCCTGTTTATCGATCGCGACGGTACATTGATTAAAGAATCACCCCCTACTTATCAGATCGATGATTTCAGTAAACTGGAATTTTATCCAGGGG
>JAYWCS010000197.1:0-4600 GCA_043780315.1 Bacteroidota bacterium
CAAGAATAAACTCCGCAAAGTTTTATGGGTGGTGGCCATCTTTGTATGGATCATTTCTATTTTCAGAAATCTGATGATGTATGATAAAGCGTCTGCGATCATTTTATATTTTATAAATAAACCCAGAAGTATTGGAAGCATCTCTTACTCTTTTGCCAGCGGGGTACTTTTCATACTGATCATCTGGATTTCTTCTGTGTTATCTCAATTCGTGAATTTCTTCTTCGACGAAACACACAATCCGGGTCCACAGAAAAAAACAAGACTCGGCTCCATTGCACTCATCGTACGCATCACCATCTGGACTTCGGGATTTTTAATTGCGGTAGCGGCCGCCGGTATTCCGATTAATAAAATTTCGATACTGATCGGGGCCCTCGGTGTAGGTATTGGTTTTGGTTTACAAAACCTCGTGAACAACCTGGTTTCCGGTATCATCATCGCCTTCGAACGTCCTATACAGATCGGAGATACGATAGAGATCTCCGGCAAAACCGGAACCGTACAGGAGATTGGCGTGCGTTCCAGTCAGATTAATAATGGCGAAGGAGCAAATATAATTGTTCCCAATGGGGACCTGCTTTCGCAACAGCTTATCAACTGGACATTACACAATCGGAATAAACGGGTGAAATTCAAAATCACCGTTCCTTATAAATCTGATTTTCGTAAGGCCCGTGAATTAATTCTGACGGAAATAAAGAAAACCGATAAAATCATGACCGAACCGCCACCAGTGGTATCGGTGGATTCCTTCGCAAGCGATGTCATCAATTTTGATGTCAGTTTTTGGGTGCCGGACATGTCGGAGATCGTTTCAATGAGAGACGAACTCATGATGAATATCATCGATGCCTTTGTACAACATGGCATCGAGATGATTTAATCAGAAAATCTTCTAAATACGCCACCAGCCCTAACGTTACTCTCTTTTCACAAACTGAATGGCTTCATCAAAATTGGTAATTTTCATGTTGGCCGCATCCCAGAGTAATTTTTTTCGTCCGGGAAAATAAGCGGGTGTCCACATCTTTTCATAAATCGATACCTGACTACATTGCACGTCTGTCGGATATCCCAGTCCAACCACTTTAAATGCCGGATCCATGAGATGACAACCCATATCACCCAGCGCACCCGCTCCATAGGCCCAGAAAGCGCATCGATTGTCTGATGTTTTTTTCCAGCATCTCCCGGAAATCGTAATATCGTTTTGCCATTGGAAAACGACCGAACACATGAGGGGCAGAATCATGATGGCACCAGCTGCATAAGAACTGTTGCGCAGAAAATTTCTTCTTGAAATGGAAGATTTTTTGGAAGACCCGAAAAGAATTTAAAAAAATCGGCAATTAATTTGCACGGTTCGCTACATACTTTTCGGTTTATGTTTTCGGTGCTTTTAAGCGTAAGGCCGAATACCTTCCGCATTACATTTAAACAAGCGACGCATCCAGGGTAATCGTTGTATTAAACAATTTACTGATCGGGCAGTTTTGTTTAGCATCTGCGGTTGCCTCCGTGAATTGCGCTGGCGTAATGCCCGGAATCTTTGCTTTTAATATCAGATGGGCCAGGGTGATGGCTCCATTATCGAGGGTAATTTCTGATTGTACATCGAGGCTTTCTGCCGTCAAGTTCATACCCTGTAAAACAAAACTCAGCTTCATCGCAAAACAGCCGGCATGCGCTGCTCCAATCAATTCTTCCGGATTGGTGCCGACCCCGTTTTCAAATCTGGACTGATAAGAATACTGTGTTTTATTTAAGGTGGTGCTCTGGGTACTCAGTGATCCCTTACCCTCCTTACCGGTTCCTATCCAAATAGCATTTGCTGTACGTTTCATATCGAAAAATATTTAGAAACGTAAGTTAGGAAAAACTACTTCAGATCAATCAGCCAGATATCAAAATACACGGGTTGATTTGCAGGAATACCGTTGTAGCCCGTGCATCCCCACGCGTACGCTGAGGGAATCAGCAAACGGATATGGCCACCCTTACCAATTTTAGGGAGTCCGATCTGCCAACCGATGATGAGCTGACCGAGCGTTGCATTATTGAGGGCGGAATTTACTTTCGAATCGAAGACATAGTTATTCATCAGTTTACCCACATAGGTAACCTCCAGCAATGAATTATTATTCGGTCTTACCGAACTCCCGGAATCCAGAATCTGATAGTATAATCCCGTAGTGTCTTTGACAGGGATAATGGAATCACCGGCAAAGGCAAGCAGGGCGGCGGAATCAGATGAGGGCAGCGCATTGGTACAGGAATTATTATTGGAAGGCGACGACTTATTACATCCAATATAAAAAACGACTCCAAAACAAAATATAACCAGACTTAATTTTTTCATAGCGGTTGCAATATTAAGTGAAATAAGAATACGGTTTGACTATTTTAACCGGAACGCCAGCGGGAGGAGATCGGTGGCCCTTTGAAGTACATATACTTCTCCGGAATTTCCTCCGAGTACTAGACGTATAAACAGACCAAAACGTTGCTCGTATTCCGCCAGCGTTTGCCGGCATATACCGCAGGGACTGATGGGTTCATTGCTGGCACCCGTTTCATTATCATACGACAATGCCAGCGCAGTGACTCCCATTTCCGGAAAACTGGCCGAGGCGGCAGAGAGCGCCACCCGCTCAGCACAGATACCTGCGGGAAATGCGGCGTTTTCCTGATTGGTACCGGTGAGCACCACGCCATTTTCAAGTCTTACCGATGCCCCGACTTTAAATTTCGAATAGGGCGCATAGGCGTGCGCCGTAGCTTCCCGGGCCGCCAGCAGCAACTCCCGATCTGCCGTATCCAATGCGGCTGCATCCGGAAATATTGCCACCGGAAAACTAATGATGCTTTGATGCATTGGTTAGATTCAGCTTATTTAATTTTCTTGAAAAGGCGACTCCAACGAACCCCTTTATTCCAGCTCATCCAGATCATCCAGGCCTCACCCACCACATGATCTTCGGGAACAAAACCCCAATAGCGGCTATCCTGACTTTGGTGGCGGTTATCCCCCATCATCCAGTAATAATCCATCTTGAATATATAACTGGAAGCTTCTTTGTCGTTTATAAATATTTTTCCGTTTTGAATTTCGAGTTTATTTTTTTCATAGTCCCGGATGGCCCTCTCGTATACCGAATAATTATTCAGATCGAGTGGCATGACAGTACCCTTTTTCGGAATCCAGATCGGACCATAATTGTCCTTGCTCCATATATATTTTGGATCATACGGATATACATTTCGACTGCTGTCGATATAGGGAATGATATTTTTTGCCAGCCCGCTCTTCAGCATTTTATCTTTTGCCAGCGCAGTGAGTAACATGCCATACCGGTTGGGTATACCAGTTTGCTGAAACTCCTCGCCGTTATTAATATCAATATCGTACTCGTCTTTCATCACCGTTTCATCGAGTGGCTGTCCCTGCGTGACAACGATATAATTTGTTTCTGAATAATCCGGCAACTTTGTTTGCTGTCCATTGAGATAGACAATCTGATTTTTTATTTCCAGTGTATCACCCGCCACCCCAATACAACGTTTGATATAATTTTCCTGTTTATCCACCGGACGTACAATAAGCGGATACTGATCCGGATCACTGAGAATCATCGCACGACCAGCATTGATATCCCCGTTGCCCAGCATACGCGCCACATCATAATATGGCTGCTCAGACTGGTATCCTTCTTTATTAATTACGGTATCACCTGCCGGAAAATTAAATACGACCACATCATTTCTTTTAACGGGCTCCGGAAACCAACGTGTATAGGGAATATGGATCCATTCCACATACGATTTCATATCCCCGACCGGCATCGTATGATGCACAAAGGGCATCGCAACGGGGGTATTGGGAATACGCGGACCGTAACTGAATTTGCTTACAAAAAGAAAGTCGTTCACCAGCAACGTCTTCTCCATGGAAGGGGTAGGAATTACGTAGGCTTCAAATATAAACGTGCGGATCAATGTAGCGGCAATCACAGCAAAAACGCCGGCATCAATCCATTCGCGGGCTGCTGATTTCTTATATTTTTTTACAGCTTCCACGCCGATGAATTTATCTTTTTTGTTGAGACCAACATATATAAAATACAGCCCCCCGCTGAATACCGTGAGTACATGCTGATAGAATTTAAATTTGCCGAAGGTTTTTACAAACTCCACCAGAATGGCAAGGGTGATAAACCAGCCGGCCACCGGAATAAACTGAATAAAAAACCAAGACGTGGGCTTTTCACTCATCTTCAGCATCTCGTACGTGTTCAGGCCGGGCACCAGGGCTTTCCAGGCAGGAACCCCGGCTTTCTTAAACATAAAATACGCACCAAAAGCAGGCAGTATAAATAAAACCAGGGCAATGAGCAGGAGAATAAATATCTGGTGGGCAGTCATTTAGGGAATTTTAGATTGGGTCAAATGTACCATATTTAAACAGGCATCAAAATACAGTAGTATAATAGATTCCCTGAACCGTCTGGCACATTTATAATTTATTTATAGACGCTATTTTTTGGGTAGAACATAGCTGGCAACGTCTTCGCGGCTGATGGATTTCGGGGAAAGAATG
>JAYWCS010000198.1:0-13520 GCA_043780315.1 Bacteroidota bacterium
GGTTTCGAACAGTTCATCGTATTCGATGAGCTCTACATACCCGATGGCATGGATTTTTTTCCCCCGTCGGATGACTTCGTCTGTCCCATTCGTGTAAACGTATTTAATAAGGTGCGGTAAAGCCATTCAACTTGTCGGTTTACGATCAGCCTGTTCCGGTGAGAAATCCGTTCGAAAAAGGCTAATCTGCAAAAGTAAAGGAATTTTTTTATGACCGGAAAGTTTTGAACCATTTATCCCTGCGTCGAATACGCAGCTTACTCCGGAGTATTGGGAGCTCCCGGACATGTCGGTTCTTCGATCCGTCATCCGGCAGATGGTCGGGGCGGGCGGCATATATCGTAAACTAACAGTAATTTTCGAAATGGCTTTAGCCTCTTTACCTTTGTATCTGTCATTTCGTAAAACGACCTGCATGGCGAGAAGCATTTTAATCCTCCTGATTTTTTCTCAAGGCTTTATTCCTTTTGCTATTTCGCAAAAAATGCGGAAGCCTGACAAAGAAATCATCACCGCTCTGCAAACAGATATCGGTTATCTCTCGGGTGATCCACTCGAGGGCAGAAGGTCGGGAACCGCTGGCGAAACGCTCGCCTCGACTTATATTATTTCTGCCTTTGCGAAAACCGGGCTCAAACCATTGGGGGATAGTGGAACGTATCTCCAACGTTTCGAAATTTATGATGGTCGGGATATCAGTCGCACAAAATGTACGATTAACAACAATGTACTTGAATTAAATACAGAATATTTTCCGTTGCCATTCAGTGCAACCAGCAAAGTGAGCGGTTCACCGGCTATCGCATTGCAGGAAAATGGTTCGCCCTGGTTTTTTGATCTGAAGGAAGTAATGGAGGGCGCTCAAACTAATCCGCATTTCGATCTGGGAAAATTCCTTCGGGAGAAAACAAGATTATTTGCCGGAAAAGGTGCCAGCGCGATCATTTTTTATAGCAGTTCAAAAATAGATGACGGCCTGATATTCGATCCGGCGGAAGGCATTCTTCCGGAAAAAATTCCCGCCCTCTATGTGACAAAAGCCGGTAGAAAAAAATATCTGCGGGATGTTTCCCAGTCGCTCGACCTGGATATTGAGGTCGTGATGGAGGAAAAAAAACGTTGGGGGCATAATGTGGTGGGTTATCTGGACAACGGGGCCCCGTATACGGTAGTCATCGGCGCACATTATGACCATCTCGGGTACGGGGAAGACGGCAATTCCTTATATCGTGGAACGGAAAAAATGGTTCATCACGGGGCCGATGATAATGCGAGCGGAACAGCTGGATTGATGGAGCTGGCCCGAATGCTGAAAAAAACAAAGGGGTTGCGGAGTAATTATTTGTTCATCGCTTTTTCGGGCGAAGAATCTGGATTGATCGGATCGAAATATTTCACGGAACATCCTGCCGTGCCATTATCCAAGCTGAGTTACATGATCAATATGGATATGATCGGCCGGCTCAACGACAGTACCCATGTGCTTACCGTCGGGGGTTATGGCACTTCACCGCAATGGGCTGCCCTGATCGCCAGTACAATGAATAAAAAAATATTTATACTAAATGCAGACTCCAGCGGCACGGGCCCAAGCGACCATACGTCCTTCTATCTGAAGAATATTCCGGTTTTATTTTTCTTTACGGGCATTCATTCAGATTATCATAAACCCAGCGACCTGGCAGACAAAATAAATTATTTGGGGGAATTCCAGGTCATTCGTTTTATCTATTCGATCATCGACAAGACGGATGGCATGAATAAACCGGTATTTGCGAAAACCCGGGATAAACAATTTGGTGTCGCGCCGGCATTTAATGTAACACTGGGCATTATGCCCGACTATAGCTTTCCGGGAAGCGGCGTCCGCATTGATGCCATCAGCGAGGGCCGGCCAGCCGAAAAAGCCGGGTTAGCAACCGGGGATGTCATTGTCAAGCTCGGAGATTATACGGTTATTTCGCTGCAAACTTACATGGAGGCATTATCAAAATTCAACCGCGGCGACCGCACCACCGTTGAGTTCATGCGCGGGAAGGAAACGATGAAAGCGGATGTTCAATTTAAATAGAAAGCTTCATGAAGTATAAGCTGGACATGGGCCATATGGAGGGGGATTTTTTTGACGGATCCCGTTTATTGGGAATCGTTGCGCCGGTGAAAGGGTATCGCTTTTGCTGGCAGCTCAATCGCCAGATGCGGCTCGACTTCCGGATTACCAATCAGATCGAGATTGCGATGTTAAGAAAGAAGCGGCAGTATTATTTCACGGTCTATGAATGCCCCGAAGCACATAAAACCCTGATTCATTACTTATATAATAATCAGTTCGACGGGGAATTTTTATTACCGGAATTCAGGCACCTCGATTTCTTCTGGCTATTGAAAGGCGATGCCGTGTCTGATGAACTCATGGTGGAGTTCATTCGTTCGATCAAATCAATAGCCGGCGTTCAGCTGGTAACGGAACTAACGAATACAAAAATCAAACATCGGGAGCATCTGATATTTTAGCTGTTCATGCTCGCTAAAAATTCTTCATTGCTTTTGGTACCGCGCATACGTTTCAGCAATTCATTCATCGCTTCTTCCGTATTCATGTCGTTGAGATAAACACGCAACAGATTCATGCGCTGAAGGATTTCTCTTTCCAGCAGGAGGTCGTCGCGACGAGTCGAGGACGCAACCAGATCAATGGCCGGGAAGATGCGGCGGTTGGCCAGTCTTCTATCCAGCTGCAGTTCCATATTACCGGTTCCTTTAAATTCTTCAAAGATTACTTCATCCATTTTTGAACCGGTATCGATCAGGGCGGTAGCTAAAATTGTCAGAGAGCCACCATTTTCTATTTTACGGGCAGCACCAAAAAACTGTTTTGGTTTTTGCATGGCATTGGCTTCCACCCCACCACTCAGTACTTTACCAGAAGCCGGGGCAACGGTATTATGTGCACGGGCGAGTCGGGTAATGGAATCCAACAGGATCACCACGTCATGTCCGCATTCTACGAGACGCTTGGCTTTTTGCAAAGCCACCGTGGAAACTTTTACATGTTTTTCTGCGGGCTCATCGAATGTAGAAGCGATTACTTCAGCACGTACACTACGTTCCATATCGGTTACTTCTTCCGGGCGTTCATCCACCAGCACAATCATGAGATAACATTCCGGATGATTGATCGCAATTGCATTCGCAACAGCTTTCAGTAACATAGTTTTACCCGTCTTCGGTTGGGAAACAATGAGTCCGCGTTGTCCTTTACCGATCGGTGTAAAGAGATCAATAATGCGGGTGGAGTATTCTGTCGGACTAACAAATATATTCAGCTTCTCGAAAGGGAACAGCGGTGTCAGGTAATCGAATGGTACGCGGTCACGAACTTCTTCGGGAGATTTATTATTGATGGTCTCCACTTTCAGCAGCGCAAAATATTTTTCACCTTCTTTCGGTGGGCGAACGGATCCATAAACGGTATCGCCGGTTTTTAAACCAAATAATTTTATCTGTGAAGGAGAAACATATACATCATCGGGAGAAGAAAGATAATTGTAATCGCTGCTGCGCAGGAATCCATATCCGTCGGGCATCATTTCCAAAACACCTTCTGCCTGGATGATACCATCGAATTCGATATTAAAATTTTCGTTACGCCGCTGTGGATATACTTTCTGCTGCTGGTCACCATTCCCCGGGCGTTGCTGTTCGCGGGACGAACCATTGTCTTCGTTGTTATTTTCTGATTGCTCGTTCTCATTATTATTATCCGATTCGTCAGCGCCTTCGTTTTCATCCGAACGGTTGGAATCATTACCACCGCCTTGCTGATTAGGCTGCTGCGTGGTATGCTGATTCGGATTTGCATGCACGGGCTGTTCTATACGCGGAGCCGGTTTGTTAAATTCGATGGCGGAGGACTCTGATTCGGCGACCGGCACGTCGTCTTTTTTACGAAGTTTTTTTACCAGCGGCTTCTCGTCTTTCTTTTTAAGCTCTTTTTTAATTTCAGTCTTTTTGACTTCTTTTTTCGGTTCCGGATCACCACTTTCTACAAAAGCTTCTTCGCTTGAATTGGCCGTGGTTGTTTTTACAATGCGTTTACGCTTGGGTTTATCGTCATCGGCACTATCCGACTTTTCGCTGGGCGCAACGGCCTGTTTGTCTAATATCTTATAGATCAGTTCCTGTTTGTCGAGTTTTTTAGGACTTGTAATCTTTAACTGCTCAGCAATGTCTAGCAGTTCTGGAACGAGCATGTCGTTTAGTTGGAGTATATCGTACATAGTGAAGCTTGAGAATTACAGCAGTTGTACTGGACTGTAGAAAAGAATTTGTGAATGTATTTTTAATTAAAGACGAGCGGAATGACTAAAACTGACAGTTGCGAGCAAAGGATAAGAACGAATCAGCCTGATTCCGATGCAATGTTAGTATAAAAACCGAAAATCCAAAAAAATATTTCAAAGATTATCTTTGCGCGCAATCAATAAACCCGAAGAATAAAATATTGGCATGTTTAATAAACGAGTGAAAATCAAAAATGCCCTCGAAATGAGGGCCGGAACAGCGGAAATAACGGTCATGGGATGGGTAAGAACCCTGCGGAATAATCAGTTTATAGCCTTAAATGATGGTTCGTCCAACGAAAACCTGCAACTCGTACTGGAACTCGGCCGTTTTGATGAGGCCATATTAAAAAAAATCACCACAGGTGCCTCGATCCGGGCCGTAGGACAATTGGTCGAATCTCCCGGAAAGGGTCAGCACGTGGAGCTCAAAGTGGATCGGCTGGAAATTTTAGGTCTATGTGATGCCGAGAAATTTCCGCTGCAGCCGAAAAAGCATAGTCTGGAGTTTTTAAGGGAAATCGCACATTTACGATTCCGCACGAATACATTCGGATCGATATTCCGCATTCGTCACGCGCTGGCATTTGCTACCCATCAGTTTTTTCATGACCGGGGATTTGTCTATCTGCATACGCCCATAATCACCGCATCCGACGCCGAGGGAGCAGGGGAGATGTTTAAGGTAACTACGCTTCCATTCGATCAAACGCCCCGCAATGACGGGGGGGAAGTCAATTTTAAGGAAGATTTCTTTGGTCGTGCGACAAACCTGACGGTGAGCGGGCAGTTGGAAGGCGAGCTTGCTGCGATGGGGTTTTCTGATATTTATACATTCGGCCCCACTTTCCGGGCCGAAAACTCGAATACTACCCGGCATCTAGCGGAATTCTGGATGATTGAACCGGAAGTGGCATTTAACGATCTGGAAGATAACATGAATCTGGCCGAAGTCTTTGTACGTTTCCTGATACAGTATGTGTTGGATCATAACCGAGCGGATCTGGAATTTTTGGATCTTCGGCTGGCAGAAGAGGAAAAACAAAAACCACAGGCGGAACGGAGCGAATGGGGTTTGATTGAAAAGCTCGAAGCCGTTGCCAGCACTGATTTTGAGCGTATCACCTATACGCAGGCAATAGAAATTTTACTGCAGTCACCTGCATATAAAAAGAAAAAATTCAAATACGATATCGCCTGGGGCACCGATCTACAAAGTGAGCACGAGCGGTATCTGGTGGAGAAGCATTTTAAAAAGCCGGTTATTGTAACCAACTACCCCAAGGAGATCAAGGCCTTTTACATGCGTCAGAATGATGATGGAAAAACGGTAGCGGCGATGGATATTCTGGCACCGGGCATTGGGGAAATCGTGGGTGGTTCTCAAAGAGAAGAAAGAATGGATAAACTGGAAACCCGTATGACAGAAATGCATATACCGGCCGATCAGATGTGGTGGTATCTCGATACCCGGCGATATGGATCGGTTCCGCATGCCGGTTTCGGTCTGGGTTTTGAACGGATGGTACTTTTTGTAACCGGGATGACCAATATCCGGGATGTGATTCCCTTCCCGCGTACCCCGAAGAATGCCGAATTTTAATGTCGCGATCTTAGGCGTTTAAAGCCTTCATTTTACCGCTTATCTTATTTTCTCCCTTGAAAAATAATATTCTTTTTTTCTAATTCACTGCTATTCAACCTAGTACCTAAGAAATTGTACCCTCTCTATAATAAGTATTGCCCGGTCTATGGTACTTTGTTTTGCATAGTACTAAATTGTTTCTATATTTGTATTGCAAGCGGAATTTTTCCAATTAAAATGTAAGTATCATGAACATAGAAAATACACAAAGCCAGATGCGGAAGGGAATCCTGGAGTTCTGTATTCTTTCCATCATACGCCGCGGAGAAGCCTATCCGTCTGATATCATAGAAGAAATGAAATCTGCGAATCTGTATATTTTGGAAGGAACACTTTATCCCTTACTCACCCGATTGAAAAATGCAGAAATGCTGACCTATCGATGGGTCGAAAGTAATTCGGGACCTCCCCGCAAATATTTTTCACTTACGGAGAAAGGATTGTCTTTTTACCGCGAGCTCGAAACAACTTGGAAAGAATTGGCGAACGCCGTGGATGCACTTGCAAACAGAAGTTCCAATCTCTCTGAAAATCCATAAACAACCATAACAATCTTCAAAATAGCATACAATGAAAAAGATCATCAACATAAACTTTCACAGCCGGGTAATTCCCATCGAGGAAACCGCATACGACATACTGCGTAAGTATGTAGAAAGTTTAAAAAAATATTTTGCAGCTGAAGAAGGAGGCGATGAAATTGTGAACGATATTGAAAACCGTTTCGCCGAATTGTTTTCAGACCGGCTTAAAAAAGGGGCCACCTGTATCACCGATGATGATGTAAATGAAATCATCACCAGCATGGGCCGTCCCGAAGATTTTGATCAGGATGAAAATCCGCATAGTGAAAAGTCTTCTTATGCTTCCGCATCTGCTGCAACGGAGGAAGGCACCACAACCGACGCCCGGGGCCGTTTGTATCGTTCTGAAAATGATAAGATGCTCGGAGGCGTTTGCGGTGGTCTGGCTGCCTATCTGCGCATTGATCCCTCTGTAGTGCGTATTATTTATGCGATCTTGATTCTTGGAAGTTTTGGAACCGCCCTTTTATTGTATGTTGTTTTATGGGTTGTACTTCCACCGAAATCTCTGGTCGTCAGTATTAAGAAAAGATTATTCAGAGATGCTGACCACCGCGTAATCGGCGGAGTTGCCGGCGGACTGGCAGCTTATTTTAATATTGAAGTATGGATTCCCCGGGTTATTTTTTGTCTGCCCCTGATCGCAGGTACACTGGCATCTATTTTCCGCCATGATTGGTTCGACTACGGCGGACCGGTTTTTTTCACCGGTGGTTTCGGCGGTACTCTTTTTGTCACCTATATCATTCTGTGGATCGTACTGCCGGAAGCTACAACAGCTTCTGAAAAACTTGAAATGCGTGGGGAGAAAATTGATCTGGAGTCGATCAAAAACACGATTAAAAATGACATGGAAGGCTTCAGACAAAAGGCAACAGTTGTGGGATCTGAAATCAAGGACCGGGCAACGCAATTCGGCAACGAAATGAAAAGCAAATCCGGCAGTATCAGAAAAGATATTTCATCCGTGAATATTCCGAGGCAGGGCATTGGTCATGCGATCGGCGTGCTGTTCAAAGCATTCTTTTTATTCATCTCCGTAGTGTTCACCTTTGCCCTGGTGATGGCCCTGATCGGCCTGATCTTTACGGGTGCCGGCATCATGCCATTGAAAGGATATTTTATCAATGGTTTCTGGCAAAATTTATTGGCCTGGGGAACAGTGATTCTATTCCTGATTTTACCGGTGGTGGGTTTGCTTACCTGGCTGATCCGCCGAATCATCGGTGTGAGAAGGAGCAGTGCCTATCTGGGATATATCTTCGGAGGTCTCTGGGTTATTGGTTGGATTTGTATGATCTGCCTCGTCGCTACGGTGAGCCAGAATTTCAGCACCCGTTCCGGTGTCAATGACGATATTGAAATGAGCGCACCGATACAGGGGAAACTGGTAGTAAAAATTGATCAATCAAAACCATTTTATTTTGATTCTGATTTTATGGGAATGAACTGGCGCCATAAAGGTCCTTTTTTTGATATTACCGAAGACAGTCTCACCCTGAATACCGTACGGGTAAATGTAGTGAAGAGCACCGACACTGCATGGCATGTGCATCGCGAAAAAATGAGTCATGGTAATTCAACAACAGAAGCCCGGCAGCTGGCATCAGAAATTAATTTTCAAATTAATCAGAAAGACAGTTTTTTATTACTCTCCCGCGGTTTTACAATTCAGCATAAACAACAATTTCGCAATCAACAGGTGGTCGTGGTGATAGAGGTGCCCGTCGGAAAGAAAATACTGCTGTCTGAAAATCTGGATGACTATCATTGGTTTAATATTACCCGGCATAGTATGGGGAGTAATCAATGGAATATATCCGGGGATTTCGATTCGGACTGGGAGTCTGACGTGGAATATATAATGACAGACCACGGACTGGAAAGAACCGGTCATATGACGCCTGAAAAAAAGGCCAGGGATAAACAGGATTCGGAAGAGGACGACAATACAGATTCGGATAGTTCCAATAATAAAGTGAAGGATGGCTACCGTTATCATAAGGTAAAACTGGAAGACAAGACTCCGGCAAACAAAAAGGAAAGTGTCGATATCGATGGAAATCCGTCATTGATTTTAATGACCCGCCTGAGCTAATCTTTAAAAAAAGTATGATCTATGACCCCGTTTCCGCTTGGCCGGTCCGGGGTCATATTATTTATTGGCTGCCATCTATGCAAGTTTTAATTTCGCATTCGGTTTCAAAACTTCAACCGTTATATGAAAAACACCCCCTTTACGAAAAAGCACCAGAACCTGGGTGCAAAAATGGCTGAATTTGCCGGGTATAATATGCCAATCAGTTATACAGGCATCAATGACGAACACCTGGCTGTGCGTTCGAATGCCGGAATCTTTGATGTCAGTCATATGGGTGAATTTATGGTCAAGGGGCCACACGCGCTCGAGCTCATACAACGCGTCACTTCAAACGATGCATCCAAATTAATAGACGGCCAGGCGCAGTATAGTTGTCTCCCGAATGAAACCGGTGGTATTGTAGATGATCTGTTGGTCTATTGCATTAAGCAAAATGCTATTTACATGCTGGTGGTGAATGCCGCGAATATCGAAAAAGACTGGAAGTGGATCAGCAGATTGAATACAAGCGGTGCAGACATCGAAGATATTTCATCTAAAACCTGTCTGCTTGCCGTTCAGGGTCCTCAGGCGACCAAGATATTACAGCCGCTGACGACGATGGACCTGATGAATCTGAAATATTATCATTTTGTCAGGGGGAATTTTGCCGGAGTGGATAATGTGTTAATTAGTGCGACCGGTTATACAGGTGCCGGCGGGGTAGAAATTTATTTTGAAGATAAAGATAGGTCTGCGGATAAAATTTGGGATGCTATTTTTGAGGTCGGTAAAACCCATGGCTTAAAACCGGCTGGCCTCGCGGCAAGAGATACGTTGCGTTTGGAAATGGGATATTGTTTATACGGGATGGACATTGATGATACAACTTCGCCGCTCGAAGCAGGCCTTGGATGGATTACAAAATTCAGCAAACCCTTTGTGGGCCGGGAATCCATTGAAGAGAAAAAGAAAGCCGGATTGCAGAAAAAATTGGTTGGCTTTGAATTATTGGAAAAAGGAATTCCCCGCCATGGGTATGAGATAAAAGATTTTTCAGGAATGAAAATTGGTGAAGTGACATCCGGCACGCAGTCACCCTCCCTGAACAAAGCAATCGGCCTGGGTTATGTGCGGGACACGTTTGCCAACCTGGACGCAAAAATTTATATTAAAGTAAGAGATAAACTTTTAGCGGCTAAAGTGGTCAAACTTCCATTTTCATCTTAATCCGAAAACTGCTCGACAGGGAATTATTTACAATTGAATATTATCTTCGCGGATGTCCAACACAAAGCTTTTTTTATATACCTGTATGTCGCCTGCACTGCTGGATCTATACGATGTATCGCAGGCCACTGTTGTCATTATCGATGTATTGCGTGCCACCTCTACCATCGCTACCGCATTGTATAATGGGGCTAAACATATTGTACCGGTAGATAGTGTAGCAAAATGTATCGAGCTCGGTCGACAGATTAATTGCATTACAGCTGGCGAACGGGATGGAAAAATTGCAGAAGGATTAAGTTACGGTAACTCGCCTTTTGAATACAGTCGTTCTTTTATAGGAGGAAAAATTCTGGTGCTGACAACCACCAATGGAACACGTCTGTTGCATATGGCGTTGGAAAAGGGAGCCCGGGAAATCGTGACGGGTTCATTTGCAAACCTGGCTTCAGTGACGGAATATCTGATGAAACAAAAAAATAATGTGATCCTTGCCTGTGCCGCATGGAAAGACCGGATTAATATTGAAGATCTTTTATTTGCCGGTGCTGTGATTGAAAAAATCCGGGACCAATTCAATATTCAATGTGATTCCTCCCATATTGCGGCTTCGCTTTATCATCAGGCAGCCGGTGATTTATTTGGATTCATGAAAGAAAATAATGCATCCCATTATAACCGGTTGTTATCATTCGGGCTCGAAAAAGATATTCGCTATTGTCTGGAACCCAATCTGGCGAACGTGTTGCCGATCTATGAAAATGGAAAACTCCGGGTTTACTGAGTCATCTCCCAGGCATCCATTTTTCTTTCCAATACATCCAGCGGCATACAACCATCACGTAATACTTCGTCGTGAAAGGCACTGATCTGAAAACGGTCGCCCAGTGATTTGCTGTAACGGGTTCTCAATTCCCGAATCTTCAGGGCGCCTATTTTGTAGCTGAGCGCCTGAGCCGGATTACCAATATATCTTTCAATTTCGGCCGTGGCACCCGCTTCGCTGATGGCCTCGTTTTCCATCATATACTGAATGGCTTGTTCGCGGGTCATTTTTTTGAGATGCATGCCCACATCGACAACCAGGCGGATTGCCCGGTGAACTTCATCCCCCAATGCGCCCATGTATTGATATGCATCGGTGTACAGTCCGAGTTCTTTTCCAAGCGATTCGGAATACAAAGCCCACCCTTCCCCGTAGGCACCGTACCAGGCAAATCGTCGGAATTCTGGCAACAAGGTATCTTCCATTTGCAAAGACGTCTGATAATGATGACCCGGAATGGCTTCATGCAAAAAGAGAGATTCCATGCCGGAAGTTGTGTTGAATTTCGTTGCATCCATAATCGGCACATAAAAAGTGCCGGGTCTGGATCCATCCGGGGCGCCCTGTATGTACTCAGCCGATGCACTGGCAGCGCCAAAAGCCTCTGTCTGACGAATTTTAAATCGCGTTTTCGGGGTCCTTCCAAAAAGTTTTTTCAGATTCGGATCAATCGTCTCCTGGATCTTTTTGAAAGCATTCAACACATCATCGGGTGTTTTATAGGGCATAAAACGCGGATCATCTTTCATGTAGGCAAAAAAAGCAGGCAAATCGCCTTTAAAACCTGTTTTTATTCGGGTGTATTCCATCTCCTGACGGATTCTTTTCACTTCAACGAGTCCGATCTGATAAATCTCTTCGGCTGTTTTATCGGTGGTCGTCCAATAACGGATCAGATAATTATATACTTTATCGCCATTGGGTAATACATCAAATCCAATACTGGTGCGGCTTTTCGGCAGGTACTCGTTTTGCAGAAAATCCCCCATTTTTTTGTAAGCAGGAACCAGTGAGTTCGCAATCAGCTTGGTCATGTCGGAGGTAATCCGCGCTTTATCCGTTGCCGAAATAGAATCCGGAAGAAGGGTAACCGGCGTATAGAAAAGGCTTTTAGTTGGGTCGCTGGTAACCATACTATCCATCTGGGGGATCATCTTCAAAACCAGCGGCCGGGGAAGAATATACCCGTTTAGCAACCCCTTTCTGAAATAAACAATCGCGCTGTCGACCCAGACTGAAAATTTTCCAGCCCTTTTGATCCATTTATCATAGTCTGATACCGTCTTAAAGGGCTGGATGCCGGTTCCGCTGCCCATCTGGCCCAGAAAAAGAGGTATTCCTTCCATTTGGTTGAAAGGCATATACTGAACATTTGGCATCGTGACCGTATTGATCGCCAGGTGCAGATCGATTCCTTCCAGACTCATTTCCATTTCCCTTTTAAAAATATCATAACTGACCTGATCATTCTTATTGAGTTTATCGCGTTCAAATCCATTAATTTTCCCAAGATAATTTCTATAAAACCCACGCAGGGTATCTAAATAACTATCCGTAAAATCAATGGCCAGCTGATCGTTGAAGCGGGTATCTCCATTTTGTGTTGCTTCGATGGGGAAGTACTGCAACCGATCGTTATAGAATGTATGCAGGACCTCTTTTAAAGGTTCATTATCGGGCAGGGAGCTGTCACGATGCATCAGTTTGCAGGAAGTACCAATACAACTGGTAAAGAGAACGATGGATAAAAAAATTTTCATGCAGACGAATTTGATAAATGAAGCTACGGTATTATAACAGGTAAGGAAAACCGTCCAAATAATTTTAAGGGCGGAAATGCTGGGAATTTATTTTTTCACATATCTTCACCCAAATAAAGCTGCTTATCCGGCTATCTAGGCCTACCTTATGTTTCCCGTAATAGTTTCTCAAAACCGGTATTTGTTAAATAAACTTAGCCCAGATAACGGATTGGTACAACAATTGCTATCTGCGTCATATAATGTTAAATATTGTAAAGGCACATATTCTTATTAATTAACTTTCTTAAAATGATTCTTATGAAGTTTAGGTACATTCTACTTTTCGCAGTATCGTCAATGTTACTGTTCACTTCCTGCGTGAGCACCAAAAAATTTAAAGCAATGCAGGCCATGATGCAGGGCCGTTTTGATTCACTGAGTGCAGAATATGCAAAACTTCAGGGTGAATTGAAAAATTGCAACGACCAAACTGCTTCCTTAACCACAAAAAATACCGGGTTACAGGGACAGATTGACGAATTGAATAAGCAAATTACTTTCCTGCGCGAAAACAATACGCAGGCGCTGAGACAGCTGGAAGATATGTCTGTTATATCAGGCTCCCAGGCTGAAAGCATCAAGAAATCTCTTGACAATATTGGCGCTAAAGATGCGTACATCCGCGATCTGCAGTCCGCTATGGCGCACAAGGATTCTCTGAACATGGCGCTCGTTATGAATCTGAAGGGTGCGGTGGGGAATGCCAACGATTCTGATATCAATATCAAAATCGAAAAAGGTGTCGTATTCATCGACATCTCCGACAAAATGCTTTTCAAAAGTGGAAGTTTCGTCGTAAGCAAAGGTGCTAAAGATGTGCTTGCTAAAGTCGCAGCAGTTCTGAAAGGTCAGCCTGATGTAGAATTTATGGTTGAAGGAAACACTGATAATGTAGCATTGAAAGGTCATCCGGATTTAATTGATAACTGGGACCTGAGCTGTAAACGTGCAACTTCCATCGTTCGTATCCTGGCTAAAACATATGGTATTCCTCCGGCAAAAATGACTGC
>JAYWCS010000199.1:0-2146 GCA_043780315.1 Bacteroidota bacterium
TAGTTCAGAATCAATTATATTATGTCAATAGAAAAAAATATCGATTCGTTTCAGCATGTTAGTTATTTATGGGATGAAGCGGCGGCTGCGGCCCTGGCAGGCGATGAAGTCGCGTTGCTGATTTACCGCTCCAATTTACTGGGGGCCGATCTGCGACTCACCAATTATGGCGGCGGTAATACCTCTTGTAAAGTATTTTCCAAAGATCCGTTAACCAATGCCGATACGGAAGTGATGTGGGTAAAAGGTTCGGGGGGAGATTTGGGTACGCTGAAAAAATCAGGACTCGCTGCTTTATACATGGACCGCCTGCTGAACCTGAAAAATATTTATAAGGGCATGGCCATGGAAGACCAGATGGTGGATCTTTTCAACTATTGTATTTTCGATCTGAACTCCAAAGCACCTTCCATCGATACGGCGTTGCATGGATTTCTTCCGTTCAAACACATTGACCATTTGCATCCCGACGCTGCCATCGCCATCGCGGCCGCGAAAGACGGAAAAAAGATTACAAAAGAATTATTTCAGGGAACCATCGGATGGGTGGAATGGCAACGTCCGGGTTTCGATCTGGGTTTACAATTGAAACAATGCCTCGATGAAAATCCGGATATTCGGGGGATCATGCTGGGTTCCCATGGATTGTTCACCTGGGGCGATACAGCCTACGAGAGTTATATCAATACGTTGGAAGTAATAGAAAAATGTGCACAATATCTGCAGGATCATACCGGAAAAAAAGGCCCTGTGTTTGGCGGCCAGATCATACAATCCTTTTCGAAAGAAGAACGCCTGAAAAAAGCCGCAGCCATTGCGCCGGTGCTTCGCGGATTGTGTTCATCCAAAACGAAAATGATCGGCCATTTTACAGACGATGACAGAATACTTGAATTTATTAATTCGCGCGATTTGCGCCGGCTGGGGCCCATGGGTACCAGCTGTCCCGATCATTTTTTGAGAACGAAAATTTCTCCGCTGATTCTGGAGCTTTCACCCGAAGAAAATATTACGGATATTTTGAAACTGAAAGAAAAGATCACACCTTTATTTGAGGCTTACCGGCAGATGTATGCTGATTATTATCAATCCTGCAAAAAAGAGAATAGTCCGGCTATACGCGATGCCAACCCCGTGATTATTCTCTATCCTGGTGTTGGATTATTTTCTTTCTCGAAAGACAAACAGACCGCACGGGTTGCGGCCGAATTTTATCTGAACGCCATTCAGGTGATGCGGGGTGCAGAAGCGATTTCTGAATATACTTCATTGCCCCGGCAGGAAGCTTTTAATATTGAATACTGGTTACTGGAAGAAGCCAAACTGCAACGCATGCCCAAACCCAAATCCCTCAGCGGCCGTATCGCGCTGGTGACGGGCAGTGCAGGTGGAATCGGCAAGGCAATTGCCAAAAAATTTGCAGATGAAGGGGCGGTGGTGGTGATCAACGACAATGATATCACCCGGCTGCAAACGGCGAAGGAAGTATTTCTCAAACAGTATGGTAAAGATGCGTTTGTTGCCGAGGTGCTGGATGTAACGGATATAAATACGATACGGAAAACATTCGATGCGGCCTCACTGGCTTTTGGCGGTATCGATATTATTGTGAACTGTGCCGGTCTTTCGATATCAAAACCGCTGGAAGAGCACACCGAAAAGGACTGGGATCTTTTATATGATGTTTTGGTGAAAGGACAATTTCTAATTACGCGGGAAGCGGTGACGGTATTGCGCAAACAAAATACAGGTGGTGATATTATTAATATAGTCAGTAAGAATGCCCTCGTGAGCGGTCCCAATAACGCGGGCTATGGATCGGCGAAAGCCGCCCAGCTGCACCTCAGCCGCCTCAATGCGGCCGAACTGGGGAAAGATAAGATCCGTGTGAACGTGGTGAATCCCGACGCCGTCATTTCAGATAGCAAGATTTGGGAGAGTGGCTGGGCCGCTGGTCGTGCGAAAGCTTACGGCATTACCATTGAACAACTACCCGCGTACTATGCAAATCGTACCTTACTGAATGAAATTATTTTGCCGGAAGATATCGCCAATGCCTGCTATGCATTTGTTGGCGGACTGCTGAACAAGGCAACCGGCAATGTGTTGAATGTAGATGGTGGTCTCGCGGTCGCCTTTGTGCGTT
>JAYWCS010000200.1:0-13919 GCA_043780315.1 Bacteroidota bacterium
AATATTTTCAGCGCGACCCAAAACAAAAAGGGAAAATGGCAACCAACGGTTAATCCGGCTTTCAAATCCGATCAATATTCATCCATCAGCTGGAAGTTCATGACGCAGGAATAAAATCTGTATTATATTTAGCTATTCAAATCATATATGATGTATTCAAAACAACCCGTTGCCGCGCTTTTATATGTTCTGACAATCGCTGTTTTATTTAATAGTTGCGGACCAGCAGACAAAAAAAGCGAGACCGGTAATACAACCACCGAAGTACTCCCGGATTCCATCAGGCATTTGCCGGAGAATGCGTTGCATGGATTGGTTACGGCCGACGATCTCTCGCTGCAATTATACGCGCATGAGCCCATGCTGGACAATCCAACCAATATGGATATTGATGAAAAAGGTCGGGTATGGATCACAGAAGGGTTCAATTACCGCAATCAGGTAAATCCGCAGAACCCGTACCAGGAAAAAGGGGATCGGATCATTATTCTGGAAGACACAACAGGCGATGGCATTGCCGATAAGCAAACCGTATTTTATCAGGGTACCGATATCGATGCGGCGCTGGGAATTGCCGTACTCGGAAATCAGGTCATCGTCTCTCGGAGCCCGAACGTTTATTTGTTTACCGATATTGACGGGGATGGAAGGGCAGATAAAAAAGATACACTCTTCACCGGGATCAGTGGGGTTCAACATGATCATGCGATTCACTCGTTCAATTTCGGAGCAGACGGCAAACTCTATTTTAATTTTGGCAATGAAGGCAAAAGCATTCGCGATAAACACGGAAAAGAGATCATCGATGTGGCGGGAAATGTTGTCAACAAAAGCGGACATCCTTACCGGATGGGCATGGTGTTCCGTTGTAATCCGGACGGATCTGAATTTGAAGTGCTGGGAAATAATTTCAGAAATAATTATGAAGTCGCCGAAGACTCTTACGGCACCCTGTGGCAATCCGATAATGATGATGATGGCAACCGAGGCGTTCGTATCAATTACGTAATGCAATATGGCAACTATGGCTATACCGATGAGATGACTGGCGCTTCCTGGTCGGAACGCCGGATCAATATCGAAGACTCCATCCCTTACCGGCACTGGCATCTGAATGATCCGGGCGTCGTGCCTAATTTGCTGCAAACAGGTGCCGGCAGCCCGACGGGTATTCTCGTGTATGAAGGAAGTCTGCTGCCTGAACGTTTTCATGGCCAGATCATACATGCCGATGCGGGTCCGAATGTTGTTCGTTCCTATGCAGTAAAGCCCGCTGGTGCCGGATATACAGCGACGATCAATAATATCGCGGAAGGGAAAAATGACAACTGGTTCCGTCCCTCCGATGTTTGTGTTGCTCCCGATGGATCACTTTTTATTGCAGACTGGTATGATCCGGGGGTGGGTGGTCACCAGATGGGTGATCTAACACGCGGACGTGTATTCCGGGTAACGGTTCCCGGTCAGGAGAAATATATCATTCCAACGCTTGACCTGAGTACGCCCGAAACGGCGACGCAGGCATTGCAGAATCCAAACTTATCCACCCGTTATCTGGCCTGGGTGAAACTGCATGGCTGGGGAGAAAAAGCAGTGCCTGCACTCGAAAAACTATTTCAGTCCGCCAATCCTCGTTTTCGTGCGAGAGCTCTGTGGTTACTGAGTAAATTGCCGGCTCGTGGCGAAGGTTATATTGCAAAAGCCCTGAAAGATTCGGATGAAAATATTCGTATTACGGCCATTCGCGCTGCACTGGAGATTCATACCGATACGATTGCTCTGGTGAAAAATCTGCTGAATGATCCTTCAGCGGGCGTTCTTCGCGAAGCCGTGCTGGCATTGCGACACAATGCATCTCCGGAGGCCGCCGGATTATGGGCAGATTTCGCGATGCATTATAATGGGTCGGATCGCTGGTATCTCGAAGCGCTCGGCATTGCCGCCGACGGTCGCTGGGAGATGGACTTTGCCGCCTGGCTGAAAAAAGTAGACAATCATTGGAATACCCCGGCAGGCCGCGACATCGTATGGCGGTCCCGCGCGGATGCGGCACTACCTTTTTTAGCCCGGCTGATAGCCGATAGCACACGAGATCCAAAACAAAATCTCCGTTATTTCAGGGCTTTTGATTTTCATACCGGAGCAGAAAAAGAAAAAGTTTTATTGGGCCTGCTGCAGTTAAATCATCCGGCACAGGGTCAACTCAATGCGCTCGTTCTCACTTTGCTCGATCCAAAAAAAATACATCGTACACCTTCTTTTGAGATCGCCTTGAATAAGGGTCTTGTTGCCGTAAAAGGGAAGGATGAATATGTCGATATCGTTAACTGGTATCAACTGAAAAATAAAGCGCCGGAACTATTGGCCATCGCAGAAAACGCCAAGGACCCGGATACACGTTCCAATGCGTTGCAGGCATTGCTGAATACCGGACAAACAAAATTGATCAAACAGGTGGTTCTTGTTCAGGATAGTAATTCATTTCATATACTGCAACTGCTGGGTGAAGTGGAGGATAAAAAAAATAAAGACATGTTGCAGTTGGTTGTGCTGGATAATTCCCTCTCTCTTCCCCTGCGTGGGGCGGCACTGAAAGCACTGGGCCGCGATTGGAGCGGTGAGGATCGTCTGGTATTGCTGGCAAAAAATCATCAGATCGCGGCGGACCTGAAAGATAGTGCTGCCGCTATTTTGAGCGATGCGGGCAGGGGAGTAGTTCGCGTGGAAGCCGCTAAATATTTGCCGATTCATTTAGCCAATGCAGGCGACGCGATTGAGTCCATTTCGAAACTGGTAAAATTATCCGGACATGCCGATGCAGGCAGTACCGTGTTTGCGTCGTATTGTTATTCCTGTCATCAGGTGAATCAGAAAGGAATCAATTTTGGTCCGAACCTTTCGGAGATCGGATCAAAACTTTCCAAGGAAGCGCTATATACAGCCATCCTGCAACCCAGTGCCGGCATCAGTTTCGGCTATGAAGGGTATTTGATTGCGAAGAAAGACGGATCGAAACTTATGGGTTATATCGCGAGTCAGACTTCCGATGAATTGGCCGTGAAGATGATCGGGGGACAAACAACAAAAATTAAAAAATCGGATATCGCAGAACAAAAGGAATATGGCAAATCGCTGATGACAGAAGGACTTCCTCAGGCGATGGGGCAAACGAAACTCGTTGATCTCGTGGAATACCTGACTACTTTAAAGCGTAAGGACTAGCTGCACGTACGGTGAAACTTTTTGTTTCACCAGCATTCAGCCTGGTCCCTTTTTTGAAATCGGCAGATCGGTTACCGGCGGCAAAATGTTCCAGCTTCAGGTTTCCTGACATCGATTTTATTTCTACGCTGTAGGTTGAGGGGTTGTTTGTGATCGGAGAGATTTTAACTGTCCCCCACGCGTATCCATTACTCCAAAACCAGCTGCCGGGGTTTGCGGTGAATGAAATGGATTTATCGGGGTCGGAATAATGAAAACCGCTGAGGGCCAGAGTAGCTGCCCAGCTGGCCATCGCGCGGGCGTAATGATGACCGCATTCAATCTCATCAAATGGATTCCGTTTTCTTCCGTCGAAGCGATCCCGGATATTGTGAATACATAAAAGTCCATTGTTGGTCTGTCCTTCATACAACATCCCAACGGCGGCCACATATTCGAAGCCGGTCATCACTTCATTATAATAAGGAAAAGGATATTCCGGTCTTTCGTGTGGATAAGCAGCCATTAGCAAGGCCGATTCGTTATCAAAAACAAAGGAACGGAGATGGTTGAAATGATTAAACATATTCCCGCGGTAATTATATTTAATGATACTATGTAGCGTTGTGCGAACATGGGAAGAATCTACCAGGTATCCGAGTCCGCAAATATGTGCCATATATTGACCAACCAATTGATCCACCAGACACCCCCGTCCCAACTGGTAATCGGGATGCGACCAGTCGCGACTATCCGCTCCGTTTTTTAAACCAGCAAGTGTTTTTGTATGGTCGGCGGGTGGCTCGACGATTTGTTCATAATATTCTCCATTGAATAAATGTTTGTCCGTCCACGCACTGCCATTCGTAAATAGTTTTTTACATTTTTCAGCAAAGGGTTTGTCACCTGCATACCGCGCCATCTCTTCGCCTGCGCGGAGTGCTCCCAGATACCAGATTTCCATCTGCGGATTTGGGCCATAGTAATCTACATCCATGGTATTGTGCTGACAGCCTTCCATAATGCCATCTGCATTGCTGTCCCATCCGCCGGGAATCCAGCAAAATGCCAGCGCGTTTTTTACCTGGGGCCAATATTTTTTTAGAAACGCGTCGTCGCCCGATAACTGCCAGTCACGATACATTTTCATGATCGTACCCATTTGTCCGTCGGCCGCCGCATTTCCATTTCTTAGGCCGTCCAAAGGTAAATTTGTACGGAAGCTCATTCTGCCGATGCTATCGGTTGAATAACCAAATTCAACTTCTCGCATTGTTCTGGCCAGATCCCCAAACAGGAAGGCAGTGGCCTGTTCATAATTCCATACATGGGTGCAGGAACCGAAGCAGGATCCCACTCGATCCATGACACCTTCCCATCCAAACATCAAACCATTTTCGATGCGAAATACAGTCTGGGTTCGTAGCGTGCTCACGTTAAAGAGAGCGGCTTCTTTTACATTCTCCGGGAAATCGGAAGAGAGAAATGCGTTGACAAAAGCGATTGTTTTTGATTCCAGGGCAGGGATTAGCAGATGTGTTTTTTGAATTACGTCCCAAGCATCTTTATACTGCAGACAGTAATAGTTACCTACTTTTTTTTCGGACCATGCGAACCGGTTGGGGAAACGCCAGCTGATATAAAAAGAAATCTCTTTTACGCCACGGGCCGGGATTTTCACGGAAGTAGCAAGCGCGCCGGTCGGCTTATCGGTCTGCTGGTAGACTGTATTCGTGAGTTTTCCATCGGCACTAAAATCATCCCAGAAAGAAAGAATCTCACTGCCCCAGCCAAAAGCAGAGGTCGATGTCTTATAGGTAACAGACGCATTGGCATCAGTTGTTAAGGAAATGGTACCCCAGGCCGGATCTTTCGGATCCACGCTGTCGGAACTCATATCAATTCCGGTGATGCCGCCTTCGTTACGAAAAGTATTCCGGTTATGTTTGGCTCCTTCGATCATGCGTTCGCCCTTCCATTCGGTAAAGATTTTACTTCCATCCATGCCGATAAAATTATCCATGATACCGCAGACGGAAGCAGTAACTGTTTCATCCGTTTTATTTGTCAATACAAAACGTAAAATCGCGATCGGTATACCGCTGGCATCCGCATCTCCCGGGATCAGCGGATTGAAGGCTTTAATTTTTACGTCCACCGGTTCATCGGGATCGGAAAGGTTCACCTGTCCGAATGGATACGCCGCATCAAAACTGGCATGTTGAAAACGGGGCAGTCCGTGATGTTCCACCGGCACGCCCATCATATTTTCGTATTCATCATATTCAAGCGGCCCCGTTAATGATTTGGTTAATTTCTCCCCGGAGGCTGTCTGGGTATATAGACAGAACACGGGGGCAACCGCATCCAGATCGTTTGGATTGGGACCGCCTGTATTTTGTTTCGCGGGTATGTTCATAATTTCCCATTGACGCAGATCGCCTCGGCCGCCCAGATTAACGGTTCCCGTGCCGATGCCGCCGATGGGCAGAACAATTTTCGCCAGGTGATCCTGATCGTAATGTTTCAGTATCGGGTAATCCGGACTCAGGGTTTGCGCACCGACCCTCTGGCAGAATAAAACAAAGAAAACAAAAACCAGCGGCTGCCATTTTTTTATCATGCAGGCATTTTATTCAAATCGGTAAACAAGGTGAGGAAGCCGGTCATGCTAAAGGAAATCATCACATTCGCGGTAGGCGCGTATCAACGCGAGTTCGCCTTCTTTACCGGCGCCCTCCGTTCCGTGTTCCATGCCCAGCACGCGTTTATATCCCTTCTCATAGATATGCTGGAATATTTTTTTATAGTTCATTTCGCCCGTGCGCGGTTCGTTGCGTCCGGGATTATCGCCGATCTGGAAATATCCGATCTGATCCCAGGCCCAGTCCATATGCTGGATGATATCTCCTTCATTTCGCTGCATATGATACATGTCGAAGAGCATCATGCAGGCCGGAGTGTTCAGGCCCTTTGTAATAGCATAACCCTGATCAGAAAAGCGGAGAAAAAGATCGGGATTATCGCTCAGGCTTTCGATCACCATGACGAGACCGAGCGGTTCGAATATTTCGGAGCAGCTGCGCAGCATATCGATCACATGACCGGTCTGAATTCCGATGGGCAATTCACGATCGAAATATCCGGGTACCACAGTCATATACTTAGCATGACAACGTTTGGCAGTTTCCACCGCTTCGCGACAGGTCTTGAGATATTTATCAGTGAATTCTTTTTTGCCGGTCGTAAATGACGTCTTCCAGTTATCACCCCCGTCGATCACAAAAACGCCCATCTGCATGCCCAGTTTGGCCAGCAGATCGCCGATTTTCTGCTGTTCGGTTTTATCCCGGTCCATCATGCCATTATCCTCTATTGCGCGGAAGCCATGGTCGTAGGCCCAGCGGATCTGATCCAGGAAATTCTCCCCGGCGTTTTCCTTAAACATACCGTCGTGAATACCATACAGGAGATGGAAGGGTTTATCGCTCAAATCAGTACCTTCTCTGGACGATTTGGCCTTTAAACCGGCTCCGGTAACCAGTGCGGTACCCGCCAGCACGGATTTCTGCATAAAATTCCTGCGTTGCATATTTCTATGTATTATAATAAATGATGAATGTAAGGATTTTTAATCCGTGGCGAATAGTTGGTTTTAATCTAACGCAAACGTTTGTTGTTTAGGTAAAGAGCGAGAACGCTTATTTTTAAATATAAGAAGAATATTATGAGAGAGCTATTGGTCTGTCTGCTCCTGACGCAAAAACTATTCTCGCAGGTAGAAAAAGCCCCGGCGTATCCGCTGATCACGCATTCACCTTATTTCAGTATCTGGTCGTTCGGCGATACGCTGACCCAGGCTCCCACAAAACACTGGACGGGGACGTACCAGCCGTTGAATGGTATCCTGGAAGTCGACGGTCAATCGTTTCGTTTTGCCGGAGTGGCGAATGAAACCAATTTGGAAACAGTTGCTCCGGCCATACAGACGGGTTTGGAAATGCTTGCCACACAAACGAATTATCATTTTACGGCAGGACCTGTTTCGTTGTCGCTCCTGTTTACTTCGCCTTTGCTGATTAAAAATCTGGATATCCTGTCGCGCCCCGTTTCGTATGTTTCATTTTCCGTTCAGTCGACCGATGGTAAAAATCATGCAGTCAAAATCTTATTCTCTGCTTCCACCCGGATAGCGGTAAATGAAGAACAGCAGCTGGTGAGGGCAAATCACTACATCGAAGGGCCGCTTTCTTTTTTAAAAGCGGGCACGGTTCAACAACCCGTTTTAAAAAAAAGGGGAGATGATCTGCGGATCGACTGGGGATATATGTATGTAGCGGCGCCCGCTACGAACGACTACCGGCAATGGATAGGCGCAGATAGCTTAATTCAAACTGATTATAAAAAAGACAGTCTGTCTGGCACCCGCCTGACCCTGAATACGGAAGTTGATTTTGGAAACGTGGCCGGCGTCGCCATCGATAAATTTCTACTGATCGGTTATGATGAACGGTTTGCTGTTCAATATTTTCATCAGAATCTGCACCCTTGGTGGAATTCCTCCGGCAAAAATCGGATTGAACAGGTGATTGAGAAATCATGGCGGGAATATGCGGCGGTACGGAGTGCCTGCCGGGAGACCAACGAGATGATTTATCATGATGCACTCGCAGCGGGTGGCGAAAAATATGCCAAATTATGCGTAATGGGTTATCGTCAGTCGATCGCTGCGCATGCATTGCTGAAGAGTCCGCAGGGAGAAATCTTATTCTTATCGAAGGAATGTTTCAGTAACGGATCGATCAATACCGTGGATGTTACTTATCCTTCGGCACCGCTTTATCTGAGATACAATCCGGAGTTGCTGAAAGGAATGCTCAACGGAATATTTTATTTCTGTGAATCGGGCCGTTGGAAAAAACCATTTTCGCCCCATGATCTGGGAACCTATCCGATTGCGAACGGACAAACCTATGGAGGCAATATGCCCGTAGAGGAATGTGGTAATATGATCCTGCTCACAGCGGCTATTGCCCGGGCGGAAGGAAATGCGGGATTCGCAAAAAAACATTGGAAGACGCTGCGTATCTGGGCCGATTATTTAAGCACGCACGGTTTTGATCCGACAGAACAATTATGTACCGATGATTTCGCGGGACATCTCGCCCGCAATGCAAACCTTTCCATCAAAGCCATTGTCGCCCTGGGCGCCTACGGAAAACTGGCGCATCAATTGGATTCCGGATCGGTCGGATCTAGATATTATTCCATGGCGAAGGGCATGGCTTCACGCTGGCCCGCAATGGCAGAGGCCGGAGATCACTACGGGCTGACGTTTAGTAATAAAGATACCTGGAGCCAGAAATATAATCTTGTCTGGGATAAAGTACTTGACCTGGATCTTTTTCCGCGGGCCGTATATGAAAAGGAAATGGCGTACTATCTGAAGAAACAAAATGAATTCGGTCTGCCGTTGGACAGCCGGAAAGACTATACAAAATCCGACTGGATTGTCTGGACCGCCACGCTGGCTTCGCGCGATATCGATTTTAAAATGTTGATCGATCGGGTTTATACATTCGCTATTGAAACCCCTACCCGTGTGCCCCTCAGCGATTTTCATGATACGAAAACCGGTAAGCAGGAAGCCTTTCAGGCCCGCAGTGTGGTGGGTGGATATTTTATGAAAGTACTCGATTATCAATGGCATCATTAACCAACTATATATGGCAACTGTAACGCCTCTTTTTCCTCCCAGCCAAAATCCTACGGTGAGTCAGCGTCTCTTATCGCTTGATTTGCTTCGCGGATTAACCATGGTGTTACTCACACTCGAGTCGACGGAATTATTCCATTATCTCGAACCACCGCTGATGCACACGGCATTTTATCCGATACTCACCCAGTTCTATCACCATCCCTGGCATGGGTTACATTTTTGGGATCTCGTGCAGCCGACGTTCATGTTTATCGCGGGCACTGCGATGGCGCTTTCGTTGCATAAACAGCGACAGCTGGGAAAGAGTTGGTCCGAATCGTTCGCGAAGGCATTGAGAAGATCCGGCTGGCTTTTCTTCTGGGGTGTACTCGATTATGCGGTTAGCAAAGACGGGTTGTACTTTCGTTTGTGGGACGTGCTCACCCAACTTTCATTTGCCACGTTGGTCACTTTCCTTATTTTAAATTGGTCGTTTAAAGCGCAGATGTTCGTTAGTTTTTTATGTCTGCTGATTCCCGAAATACTTTATCGTTATACGCATATCTCCGGATTCGATCAGCCCTTTACGGACCAGCACAATTTCGGCAACTATATGGATCTGGTGTTAATGAATAAAATCAATGATGGCGGATGGGTGGCCATTAACTGTGTGTCTACCACGGCTCATGTTATCTGGGGTGCGATGGCCGGGAGCTTACTGTTGAGTAAAAAGTCGGCGCACGATAAATTAAAATATCTGATTTTTTTTGGTATCGGTTTATTGGTTCTGGGATTTGGCCTCGACCGGGCGGGTATTACACCCATCATCAAAAAAATTGCAACCAGTAGTTTTGTGCTCGCCTCCGGTGGTTGGGTTTTGTTATTCCTCGCGGTATCATACTGGTGGGTCGACATGCGAAAACACCAGAAGCATCTGTTGTTTTTTCTCCTCTTCGGAATGAATTCAATATTTATTTATTTGTTTTTTGAAATTGTCGGATCCCGTTGGTTCAATGAATATGTTTTTGCTTTCACCGGAGGACTTCTTCCACTCATTCACATCGGACCCTTTTGGACCCAGCTGCTGGGCTGCCTCACCGTGTTTGCACTGGAAGTTGGAATACTCTACTTCCTGTACCGAAAAAAAATATTCTTCAAGTTATAATATTTCGATTTCATGCTTCTTCGCCGAAATCTATACACCGGTTGTTTTTTCCTGATTTTCCTGCTATGCGGAATAGAGCCGGTATTCGGACAAACTCGTCTCTCCTGGGGAAAACCCGGAAAAGATTATCATGATGCGCTGCCGCTGGGGAATGGTGATATTGGCATCAGTGCCTGGACTGAACAGGATGGCGATCTGTTATTTTATTTGAGTAAAACCGATTCATACGATGAAAATAATCGCCTGCTCAAGCTGGGTCGTGTTCGCATACATATTACCCCCAATCCTTTCGCGGGAACTGAAAATTATATTGAGTCGCTGGACATTGAAAAAGGGATCATGGAAATAAAAGCGGATCACAGCGCACAGAAAACAAGCCTTCGTCTATGGGTCGATGCGAATAATCCGGTGGTTCACGTTAACATATCCGGAAGCAAAAAATTTAGTATGCTGGTCAGACTGGAAAGCTGGCGTCAAAAAGGGCATGTAATCAAAGACACGGCCCTAAGCGATGTATTTGCCAATTCAATCGGAGGCAGTACGAGTACCCTGCCAGCCTGGCAGTATCCGGATTCGATATGGCATCATCGGTCACAGAGCATTGTATGGTGCCATGAAAATAAAACGTCTGCCTGGCGTAAAACATTACAATTGCAGGGACTCGAAACATTTTCCAAAACAGCCACCGATCCGCTGATGGGTCGTGTGTTTGGTGGCAGCATTTCCGGCAGCGGATTAAAAAATGCCAACGACAGTACGTTGATTTCGGAAACGCCGGCGATGGAACAAGACCTTTCGATCACAATCTTGACGCAGATGAATTCTTCTGCGGCGCAATGGGGCTCAGCTCTTCGTGGGGAGGAACACAGGATCCGGAAACAGGATTCGAAGCTGGCATTCCATGCGCATCAGGCATGGTGGGAGCAATTCTGGAGCCGTAGCTGGATAAATGTTTCTACTGCAGGGGATACCGGAAAAAATATTAGTCTTGGGTATAACCTACAGCGATGGATCAATGCCTGTGCCGGACGGGGAAAGGGCTGGATAAAATTCAATGGATCCTTATTCACGCTGCCCTGGAGAAATGGCGATCCGGATTATCGTCAATGGGGCTCCGCTTCCTGGTTTCAGAACGCGAGGCTGGTTTATTGGCCGATGCTCGCCAGTGGCGATTTCGATTTGATTGCGCCATTCTTTGGAACCTATCTCTCTGCATTGCCCTTCACCCGGGCACGCACGAAACAATATTATGGTCATCCGGGTGCTTTTTTTTCGGAGACCATGTACTGCTGGGGTTCTTATACGAACGGCGACTATGGATATGACCGGAAAGAGCTGGCGCCCGGTTATGCCGTCAATACCTATATCCATTATTATTGGTCTGGCGGACTTGAACTGACGACGATGATGCTGGAGCAATATGCGCTGACTCAAAACAAACAGTTCCTGCGAGACACCTTGCTGCCGTTGGCAAGAGATATTATTAAATTCTACGCGCTACATTGGAAAACCGGGGCGGATGGGAAACTTTTATTCGATCCGGCGCAGGCATTGGAAACATGGCAGAAATCGACCAACCCGATGCCGGATATCGCCGGGTTAAATTATATTATCGAACGACTGCTTCAAATCCCTTCGGCACAGATTACTGCGGCGGATAAAAAGTTTTGGAAAAATACGCTTGAAAAAATACCGGCGCTACCGATGAAAGAAGTGGGTGACAGTATTTATCTTCTGCCGGCGGAAAAATTTGCCGAAGAATCCAATTCCGAAAACCCCGAGCTGTATGCGATATTTCCCTATCGGATATTTGGAATCGGCAAACCATCTTTACAGACGGGCATTAATTCATATGCTGTTCGTAAGCATAAAGAAAATTACTGTTGGTACCAGGATGAGATCCAGGCAGCCTGTCTGGGTTTGGGTGCAGAGGCCGGCAATGGGCTGGCAAAACGAATGGCTGACTGGAATAAAGATTTTCGGTTCCCCGCATATGGCGGTCCGAATAACGACGAACTGCCCGACATGGATCATGGTGGCGTGGGTCAACAGGCCCTGCAGTATATGATTCTGCAATCGGACGGCGATAAAATTTATTTATTTCCTGCCTGGCCACCCACCTGGGATGTTGAATTTAAATTACATGCCCCGCGAGGAACGATCATTGAAGGCAAACTGCGGGATGGAAAAATTGAAAACCTGATCGTAACGCCCGAAAGCCGACGAAAAGATATTGTGTTCGGCATTTCGGCAGGGCGTTGATACGGTAAGAAGTGTGAGTCAATAAAAAGTAGTGCTTTCCTCACTCCATACTTTTAATATTCCTTCAATTATCTTTCATTTTTTTTAAAATTACTCATGCAAACAATTGCTGTATTGGGCCTTGGAAAAATGGGTCGCGGAATCGCGCTGCGATTTATTCAGAAGGGGTATAAAGTTTTTGTATGGAACCGAAGCCCTGATAAAGCGGCCGCATTGCTGGACGCCGGCGCGGTCTGGTTGGAAAATCCGGGTGAAGCAGGACTTCATACAAATATTGTTTTTTCCATAGTCGCAGATGATGTCGCATCGGAAGTGGTTTGGTTGGGCGAAAAGGGAGCGTTACAAAATATGAGCAGGGATTCTTTCGTGATTGAATGCTCGACCTTGTCGCTGGATCATGTAAAATACCTGGCGTCGAAAGCTGCGGAACGCGGTCTTCATTATATAGATTGTCCGGTTACCGGTCTGCCGGATGCTGCGTTAAACGGTTTGTTGACCTTACTGGTCGGCGCTGAACAGACATCTTTGGTGCGCATTAAAACGCTGCTAAACGAGATCTCCGTTTTCATCCGATATTTTGGAACGGTGGGATCGGGTACCGCCTATAAATTAATGATCAATCTGATGGGCGCCGTGCAAATTGCTGCTTTAGCGGAAGGTATTGTTTTGGCAGAACGGTTGGGTCTTGATCCGGAAGTGTTGATAGCGGCTATTGAAAACAGCGCTGCTGCCAGTCCCCAGGTTATTCGTTATGCACGTTCAATGGTCGAGAGAAATTTCTCCGATCATCCGGCGTTTACAATCGAACTTCGTTTGAAGGATGCCGGCTACGGCATGTTGCTTGCGAATAGCGTTGGCAGCCCTGCATTGCTGGGAAATGTTGCTTTATCGTGTTTCGCTGCCGCAGATGAACACGATGGTCATCGAGATGAGGCTTGCGTAATTAAAGGAATGATGTAAAAGGTAAGTATGTTGTAATTGAAAATAGGTTCTCGCGGCAAGCAGGAGTGGGTTACTAATTCCCCATGGATTTATAGATGATAAAGCAGGCGTCATAATTAATCGTTTGAACTCCTGCGGACACTTCATACCAGATTTTAAGTGAACGGCACAAAGAATGTGTATGATCTATTTCCAACAAAGTTGTTGTTGGTTCCCCAAATCCAATATTATAGTAATAGGAGTTTGGATAAAGAGGAAAAATAGTTTGTTCAGTCAAAAGGGAATCTGAACTCAAGAACGAGCTCCCTATAATAGAAATCGGAACGGACACTCCACAAACCGCCTGACTGGCAGCAAAGCTATCATCAAGGAAATTAATATATTGCGTTTGCTCACAGGGATCCGTGAAATAGGTTGTGTCGCGCCGAGTTAAATGGTCTGTTGTGTCTATAGAAATATAATGAATTTGATACCGTTACCAGGAATGGCTTTTGAGGATCTGTTCAGTGGTCGGATTGACGACATCTCTTTTGCACGAATAAAATGTAAATAAAATAATAGGATTAACCATATAGAACGCAAAGTGAAACAGGGAACATATTAATACCAAAATAATTAGTAATTTAGAGCTAAAATAATTGGTATGTTTCA
>JAYWCS010000201.1:0-2170 GCA_043780315.1 Bacteroidota bacterium
CCTTGAAAAAATCGCGGTGACATACTTCGTGCGCCATGATGTCGCTGAGAATTTGTTTTTCCTCATCCGTAATGCCTGTGTAAAATGAAGCGTTTACCCGAACGTAAAAGGCAGCTTCCAATTGTTCCAGAGCATAGGCGAAATTCAAAATGCCCTTATCTCCCGATCCAACGTCGGTCGTATCTGATCCGGGTGACCCATTATTGCTTTTCTTACAGGCTTCCATTCCGAGCACCAGCGTTGTACCGGATAACGCGGTGAAACGGAGAAATTGTTTTCTTTTGAGTGGTGCTGCAAAGGCAGACTGTAAATACTCCTGAAGTTTTTGATTTTTCATACTCTTACTTTTTTTAAAAACTACGGAAGCAGAGAAGAGTCGGATTTACAAAATCGAAAAAAAGTTGAAAAAAAGCAGTCAAAAGGATCAAAAACGGCTTTTTAGCGAAGTGTTAACATTATTATAAAGAGTACCGGGGGACTTGAAAATCCCGGCAGGAGGGATTTGCGTAGATGATGATAAAAAGGTACTTTTATTATTTAAAACCGGATTTATTATGACAAATCATCTGTTGTTATCAATGCCAGGAGGCAGTGAATGGATTCTGATCGTTATTGCTGTTCTTGTTTTATTTGGAGGAAAAAAGATCCCTGAATTCATGAAAGGTTTGGGAAAAGGGATGCGTGAATTTAATGACGCAAAGAATAATGTAAAGCAGGAATTCGAAAATGGCATGAATGAGCCAACGAAACCCGCTCCAACGGAAGCAGCAAAAAATTAATAGCGCCCTGTTCATTTTATTAATAAGGCCCCCTGTGAATCAGTCGGTTCGCGGGGGTTATTATTTTTTCAATGAATCACTGCTTCCGTTCTTCTTTCACAGCAGGGAGATTTCTTTTTATCATCTCCTTTCGGTTGGCCATTTCCCAGGCCGTGTAAAATACCAATCTGGCTCTTTTTGCCAATAGATCGTAGTTGATTTTATCGGGCGTATCTCCGGGCTGATGATAGTCGTGATGTATACCATCAAAATAGAAGATGATCGGCACACCATGTTTAGCAAAATTAAAATGGTCGCTCCGGTAATATATTTTTAACGGGTCTTTGGGATCATTGAATTTATAATCAAGTTCCAGTTTTGTATATTTCTTATTCGCCCCTGCATTGATGGTACGCAGGTCTGTACTCAGTTTATTGTCTCCCACCACGTAAACATAATTATTAGAATCTCCTTGTTTTCTTCCGGGATCCATTCTCCCAATCATATCTATATTCAGGTTCGCTGTGGTTTTGTTCAGGGGGTAAACCGGATGATTCGTATAAAATTCGGAACCCCATAGTCCTTTTTCTTCTCCGGAATTGGCGAGGAAAAGAATACTCCGGCGCGGACCAGCGCCGGCTTCTTTGGCCTTTGCAAACGCAGCGGCCAGTTCCAGCAGGGCAACCGTGCCGGAACCATCGTCGTCTGCACCGAAATAAATAACCGATCCGATTTTGCCGAGGTGATCATAGTGCGCCGAAATTACCAGTAGCTGATCTTTCAGGTCGGTGCCTTCCAGATACCCCAGGACATCGGTACTTTCTAAAAATTTTGTGTCCTTGCGTACTGACAGCAGGGTATTGACGGTATAGGTTTTCGAAGAAATATTCCCGTTTTTGGCTGCTATATAGTCATCGCCCATGATGGCCATCGCCATTTTTTCAGAAATAAAAAAACTATTCGGGCGAATGGTCGAGTGAAAATAATTCAGATACATCGGGGAATTTTCAGCAAATGTCTTGTGGGTAAAACTATCCTTCATAATGAAAAGGGCCGCGGCCCCATGCTGTTGGGCGGCATCTTGTTTTCCGAACGAATTAAACTTTTTTTTATCGATCTGAGATTGCAGATATCCAGGGGGATATCCGTTGCGTATCAACACAATTTTTCCAGCCACGGCAAGATCTTTGTAATCGTTGCGCTGGCTGTCTGAAATGCCGTAGCCGGCAAAAACAATTTCCGAACTGCCGAAAGAAATGCTGTGAGCGGCGGATATTTGCAGGTCGAAATCTTTATATAGCTCAAAAGAATCCCCGTTGACAGTGATAGAAGCGTTTAAGGTACTGTCGATATAAACCGGAAAAGGAAGTTGAAAGCTGCCCCGGTTGCCGGGTGCGAGTCCGAGGCTTTTG
>JAYWCS010000202.1:0-12187 GCA_043780315.1 Bacteroidota bacterium
GACGAAGGTTTTTTTCCCAGGTGATGATATGCTTTCGGGGTAGCTTCCCGACCACGGGGCGTGCGCATGAGAAATCCTTCCTGAATTAAAAAAGGCTCGTATACGTCTTCAATGGTGCCGGACTCTTCGCCGACCGCCGTAGAAATGGTGTTGAGACCCACGGGCCCTCCTTTGAATTTTTCTATGATGGTGGAAAGAATACGGTTGTCCATTTCATCGAGTCCGTGCTCATCCACATTCAATGCCCGTAAGGCATGTTTAGTGATGTCCATGTCGATGACCCCGTTGCCCAGCACCTGTGCAAAATCACGCACACGCCGCAGTAAACTATTCGCGATACGCGGAGTGCCGCGGCTACGTCGCGAAATTTCTGCAGAGGCATCTGAGGTAATCCGGGTTTGAAGAATGGAGGCCGACCGCTGAATGATTTTTTGAAGGGTGGCATGATCGTAGTATTCGAGCCGCGATTTAATGCCAAACCGGGATAAAAGCGGTGACGTTAAGAGCCCGCTCCGGGTAGTAGCGCCAATCAGTGTGAAAGGATTCAAACTCAGCTGGATACTGCGTGCATTGGGCCCGGTATCGATCATGATGTCGAGCCGGTAGTCTTCCATGGCCGAGTAGAGATATTCTTCCACAACGGTACTGAGCCGGTGAATTTCATCAATAAATAAAACATCGTTGGGTTCGAGATTCGTGAGCAGTCCGGCCAGATCGCCGGGTTTTTCAATCACCGGACCAGATGTTTCTTTAATCTGAACGCCGAGTTCATTGGCCACGATCCGGCTTAGGGTTGTTTTCCCGAGACCGGGAGGTCCATGAAACAAAATATGATCCAGTGCTTCGCCGCGCTGTTTGGCTGCCTTGATAAAGATCAGGAGATTTTCAATGAGCTGGGGCTGACCGGAAAAATCACGGATTGCCGCGGGCCGGATACTATTCTCAAATTCTTTTTCCGCGGTTCCGCTTACATTTTTATCCGCATCCAGATTGGGATTTACCATGAAGTAAAAGTAAGCAAAGCTGAAAGGCCAAAACCGAAAGCCTGCCGCTTTTTCTTAAATTTGGAGAATAAAGACAATCATTCTGAACCGAATGATGCCCGTTACTCTTTTACTTCCCCGCTACATGACCAATCCTTATATATCATTAATGAAAACGGCCTGGCAATATGCCCGGCTGGAAAAGAAACAATACGTATTGGTATACTTCCTGTTTATCATGGCGGGGGTGGTCTTTTCCATGTATCCCTTATTGTATGGTTGGTTCATCAATGCGATACAAAAAAAGGAAGCGGGCTTACTTCATTTTGCCTGGTTATACGCAGCGGCCTATATGGTTTTGAAATTAATGGAATGGGGTTTTCACGGACCGGCCCGGATCATGGAACGTCGGCTTGCCTTTAATCTGAGTCGTAATTATTTGCAGGAATTATATCATCAAACGCTGCATCTGCCCGTAAGATGGCACCAGGATCATCACAGTGGTTCAACCATCAATCGAATCAGAAAGGCGTATGAGGCACTGAAAGAATTTTTTCAGAATGGATTCATGTATATATACGCCATCACCAAGTTTTTTTCTTCTTTTATTGCCATGGTGATTTTCTCCCCGTTGTTCGGCTCGATCGGAGTCGTCTTGGGATTATTAACGGTGTGGGTTATTTTTAAATTCGATAAGCCCTTTATCAAAGCAGTGGATGAAACCAATGAAAGAGAGCATGTGGTATCCAGTACTTTATTCGACAGCCTGTCAAATATTAATACGGTGATTACTCTACGGCTGGAAAAGAGAATGGAAACCAGTTTGCTCGACAAGCTATTGAAAGTGCGCCCTCCCTTCATGCGTACCGTGCGGCTCAATGAGTGGAAATGGTTTATTGCTGATACGCTCGTTTCGCTCATTTACGTGATTACAGTGGTCGGTTATGTTTACCAGAACTGGGCCACCGGAAAAATATTTTTGGTCGGAAATCTCGTTGCCTTACTGGGCTTTGTGAATCAGTTCACAAGTGTCTTTCATGATATTGCCTGGCAGTACACGCAGATCGTTCAATACGATACGAATGTGAAAACAGCTCGTTTTATTTCTCAGGCCTATCAGGAAAAACACCTTCCGGATAGCGCTTTCGTTTTACCGGAGAACTGGAAAAAGATTTCAATAAAATATTTAAACTTCTCTCACAAGGAAACGTTCTCGTCCAATGAAAAGGCACAAAGTCTCCATGATGTACATATTTCGATGGAAAAAGGAAAACGGATCGCGCTGATTGGTGAAAGTGGTAGCGGGAAGAGTACGCTGATGGCATTGCTAAGGGGATTGTATGAGGCGCAGCCCGGTACAGAAATAAAACTGGACGATCATGTATCCATCGATACGGCCGCGATTGCCGATTCCATCACGTTATTTCCGCAGGAACCGGAGATATTTGAAAATACCATAGAGAATAATATTACACTGGGTCTTCCTTTTGAAGAAAAAGAAATATGGAAGGTTTGTGAAACAGCCAGTTTCAGTGAAGTGATTCAGCAGTTACCCAATGGCATTCAATCCAATATCCAGGAGAAAGGCGTGAATCTCTCCGGCGGCCAGAAACAGCGGCTGGCACTGGCCCGGGGTATACTCGCTGCGAAGAATAGTGATATAATTTTATTGGATGAACCGACCAGCAGTATCGATCCGAAAACAGAAGTGCAGATTTATGAACGCCTGTTTGAAGAATGGAAAAATAAAGTGGTGGTATCCAGCTTGCACCGCTTGTATTTACTGAGCTATTTTGATTATGTATACGTGCTGCAGAGTGGTCGTATCGTAGATGAAGGAAGTTTTGAACACCTGAAAAAGCATAGTCCGAAATTTCAGGAATTATGGAGACATCAGGAAAGTACTAAGCCAACGGCTTAACAGCCATGCCGAATCGTTGATACGAATCATTTTTCTGATTGAATAAAATCGGCCAGTAGTTTCATCCGGAAATAAAGATTGCTCACCGTGAGCGAAATATTATTTTTCACATCCTGCACAGAACCCCTATTTAGTTTTTTAATATTTTTTAGTTCAACTATTTTCTCGTCAATTTTATCAACGAGTCTCTCGGCGGTCCAGCCGGCATACTTCTTATTTCTTTCTTCATAAATCATTGAAATATGAATGGTACCCGCACGGAGTTTTTTAAAATTGAAATTTTCTTTGATGGCCGATTGTATCGCCTCGTGCGATAAAAGATCAATGACCTGATCGTAGGGGGACTGATTTAGAAATCCGTTTTTGAATACATTCAGGTTGTCGCGCAGTTCGATGATTACCTGCTTTTTAAAGACGTCGTTTGTCTTGGATTTTTTATACAAAAAAGCCAGGAGTTCCTTCAGCGGGGCGAGACTGCTATTCAACCATTCCATCCCTTAAATGTAATACGGTTTTTAATAAGGTTATTTAACATTGAAAATCAGGTGTTTATACTTTGGAATGACAGAGGGTCTTATAAAAGTCTACTTTTTTTATAGAGAATACAACGGAGATTGAATATATTTGCATCTTTTGACAAACAGCTATTTTAATCATTTTTAAACTGTATTACAATGAGTTTACGTTTAGGGGATGTTGCCCCCAACTTTAAGGCCGAGACTTCTGTCGGCCCGATCGATTTTTATGAATACCTGGGAACTTCATGGGGAATTTTATTTTCCCATCCCGCTGACTATACACCGGTTTGTACCACCGAGCTCGGAAAAACCGCGGGCCTGAAAGATGAATTCGCGAAACGCAATGTAAAAGTGCTGGCATTAAGTGTAGATACCCTCGATCGTCACCACGGATGGATCAACGATATTAATGAAACACAACAGGTAAACGTTGAGTTCCCGATTATTTCTGACGCCGATAGAAAAGTAAGTACGCTGTATGATTTTATTCATCCGAATGCATCGGCTACCGCAACCGTTCGGTCGCTGATTGTGATCGGTCCGGATAAAACTGTCAAATTAATCATCACGTATCCGGCTTCTACCGGAAGAAATTTCCAGGAAGTTTTACGGGTGGTGGATTCCCTGCAGTTGACAGCGAATTTCAGTGTGGCCACTCCGGCGGACTGGAAAGAAGGGGAAGATGTGATTGTCGTGCCATCCGTTTCAACGGAAGATGCGATCAAGAAATTTCCAAAAGGCGTTAAGGTGGTGAAGCCTTACCTGCGTTATACACCGCAGCCGAATAAATAAAGTTGCCTAAATCATTTCTTAAAAAGCACTTCTAAACGGGGTGCTTTTTTTATGATAACCTTTCTGATTGCTGCCGCTAATATCTTTGTCCTACTCTCGCTTATATTTTTGTTTGGCCGAATAGTAGTTTGAAATGACATTTAAACGTCTGAATGCTGAAGAAGAAATAGTTTTATCCTTTAGTTTTTAAGCTCTTTCGCATCTGGCTCAGGAGGGCTCTCAGATCTTTCGGCATTTCCGCTTCGAGGGTAAAAAGTTTTCCTTTTTGATTGGTAAAAGAAAGTCTGGTGGAATGCAAGGCGAGCCGGGCGAGAATGGGAATCTCATCTTCTTCAAATCCGGCATGTTTATAATTTCTTTTGATAGATGAAACGAGCACCGGTTTGCCATCTCCATATAAAGGATCACATACAACGGGATGGCCGGTTTCCTTCATATGCACCCGAATCTGATGGGTGCGGCCCGTGAACAGATTAAATTGCACGAGCGCATATTTGCCGAAATTTTCCAGCACTTCATATCCTGTTGATGCTGCCTTCCCTTTGCGATTAACCACCATCGTACCGTTTTTACCGGGATGCTCCAGCATGGGTAATTCGATCAGGCCGGCAACCGGATTCGGAATACCCCATACGATACCGGTATATATTTTTTCTACCTGACGTTCCTGGAAAATCACGGAGAGATATTGATGCGCCTCTGCCGTTTTTGCAAATACAACCACCCCGCTGGTTTCGCGGTCCAGGCGATGCACGGTGAATATCCCGCCATATTTTTCAATGAGTACATCTTTGAGAGAAGGAGTCGTTTGCATTCTATCCGGCACACTCAGCATGCCCGCAGGCTTGTTGAGTGCAATAAATTCGTCGTTCTCAGTCAGTATTTCGGGAAGCTTCATTTTTTCGTTGACGGTGGATGGTTAAGCTTTTAAGTATTTTAACGAACGAACTTCCTTTTCCGTGAGGAAACGCCAGTTACCTCTTTGTACATTTTTCTTTGTCAGGCCGGCATACATTACCCGGTCGAGCGTTTTCACATCATATCCGAGGGCTGCAAATATTCTGCGTACAATGCGGTTTTTCCCACTGTGAATTTCGAGTCCGATCTGTGATTTATCTTTTGGATCTGCATATGCCATTTCATCCACGCGTGCCATTCCATCTTCCAACTCAATACCTGCCAGAATTTTTTCAAAATGAACTTTCGTCAGTGGTTTATCGAGTCCGGCGTGATAGATTTTTTTCATTTCATTTTTCGGATGGGACAATTTCTGCGCCAGATCGCCATCATTCGTAAAAAGTAAAACACCCGAAGTATTTCTGTCCAGTCGCCCGATCGGGTAAACTCTTTCGTCTGTGGCTTTGGCGATGAGTTGCTGCACGGTTTTTCGTCCTTGCGGATCGGTGGTGGTTGTTAGAAAATCCTTTGGTTTATTTAATAAGATATAAACGAAATGACTGGAAACCGTTACTTTTTTCCCAGACACTTTTACGGTATCTGTATATAAAACTTTTGTTCCCGGATCGGTGACCACTTCGCCGTTCACCGTTACTTTTCCTTCTTTCACCAGGGCAGCTGCTGCGCGTCTTGAACTGACGCCGGCATGTGCTACGTATTTATTGAGGGGCAACGTGGCACCCTCGGCCGTAACTGGTTTGGTAATATTTTCTGCAGCAGGCTGATCGCCCTTTTTATCCGGCGGTTTATTTTCTTTTACCGAAACCGCGAGGGCCCGTTTATTTCTTTTCTCTTCGAAATGTTTGTCAACTGCTTCCCGTCTTTCTTTCTTGACAAGTTTTTTTTCCTGACGAATCTCTTCTTTTACCGCTCCGGTGCTTTTACGGTTAATGAACTTGGAGAAATTGTCTGTTTTGCGTTTCATGGCAGTTGGGGTGAAGCGTTTTTATTTGCCAGTTGGCCGCAGGCAGCATCGATATCTTTTCCCCGGCTCCTGCGTAATCTGGCGTTGACTTTATTTTTTTCCAGGTGTTTCATGAAAATATTCGTCACAGAATCTTCGGGTTTCAAAAAGGGTGCGTTGGCAATCGGATTGTATTCGATGATATTCACCAGATCGGCCGGAACCTGACGGAAAATTTTTACGAGTTCATCGGCATCTTTGAGACTATCGTTGAAATCCTTAAAGAGAATGTATTCAAACGTGATTTCATTGCCTGTTTCTTTATAGAAATAGTTGAGGGCATCGATCAGTGAACGGATATTATTGGTATCGTTGATCGGCATGATCTCGTGACGTTTTGCATCATTGGCGGCATGCAGCGAAACAGCGAGTTTAAATTTCACTTTGTCATCTCCGAGTTGGCGGATCATTTTCGCTACACCGGCCGTGGAAACGGTGATCCGGCGCGGGCTCATACCCATTCCTTCCGGAGAAATAATTTTGTCGATCGCCCTCAAAACGCTTTTGTAATTGAGCAACGGTTCGCCCATGCCCATGAATACAATATTGGTTAGTCTTTTTTCGTACGTTTTTTCTGCCTGCTGATTAATCATGACGACCTGATCGTAGATCTCATCAAAATCGAGATTTCTTTCCCGGTCCATATAACCCGTCGCGCAAAACTTACAGCTCAGCGAACAGCCGATTTGGGAAGAAACACAGGCCGTCCGGCGTTCATCCGTCGGTATGAGAACACCTTCCACAAAATGATCGTCGAAGGTTTTAAAACGCGTTTTGACTGTTCCGTCTGCACTATGTTGCGTGGTATCGATGCGCAGGGATGGAAAAGAAAAATCCTTTGCGAGTTTTGCGCGCAGTTCTTTGCTGAGGTTGGTCATGTCGCCGAACTGAAACGCATTCTTTTGCCAGAGCCATTCGTATACCTGTCCGGCCCTGAATTTTGGTTCACCTAAATCCTCGAAATATTCCGAGATCTCGGCCCGCGAAAGCGACCGGATATTCGTTTTATCTGTTTTCATGAAGGGGTAAAGATAATCATGATTTGCGGCCGGGACGACATTTCACCGCCTTGCATAGGCGGTCACCAGAATTTCACGGATCTTTAATGCCTTTATTTATACAACATGAAGAAAGTATATGTGATAGATGCCGTGCGAACGCCCATCGGTAAATACGGCGGGGCCCTGGCAGCCGTCCGGCCCGACGACCTGCTGGCCTATGCGATCCGCGCGCTGCTGGCACGCAACGAAAACATCGATCCCGAAGCCATTGAAGATGTGATTGCCGGTGATGCCAATCAGGCGGGAGAAGATAACCGTAATGTGGCGCGGATGGCCGCTTTGCTTGCCGGGCTTCCCGTTTCGGTCGCCGGGAATACCGTGAACCGGCTCTGCGGCTCTGGTCTTCAGGCGATTATGGATGCCTCCCGGGCCATTATGTGCGGGGAAGGCGACCTCTATATTGCCGCCGGGGTGGAGAGCATGTCGCGCGCGCCGTTCGTGATGGCTAAACCAACTTCCGCGTATAGCAGAAAACTGGAGATGGTGGATACCACGATTGGCTGGCGTTTTCCGAATAGGAGTCTGACCGATCAATACTACCCGTTCTCCATGGGTGAAACGGCCGAAAACGTTGCCCAACGATGGAAGATTTCACGTACCGCGCAGGACGAATTTGCCCTCGAATCGCAATTGAAATATTTCGCCGCACTCGCGGCCGAAAAGTGGAATGGAGAGCTGGTGGCAGTAGAACTTACTCATAATCAGCTGGTTACCTGGTTTGCCAGGGATGAACATCCGCGCGAAACTTCGCTGGAAAAACTCGCCCGGCTCAAGCCGGCCTTTTTGAAAGAGGGAACGGTGACGGCTGGAAATTCCGCCGGATTAAATGACGGCGCTGCGGCGATGTTGCTGGCTAGTGAAGAGGCGGTGAAAAACTATAACCTGCAACCGCTGGCGACTGTCGTTTCGATGGGGGTAGCGGGGGTGGATCCTGCCATCATGGGGCTCGGGCCCGTTCCGGCTACGCAAAAAGCCTTGTACCGCGCCGGTCTGACGGTCAACGACATGGATCTGGTGGAATTGAATGAAGCCTTCGCTTCGCAGGCGATCGCCTGTATCCACGACCTCGGACTGGATCTGCAGAAAATAAATGTGAATGGCGGATCGATTGCCCTGGGTCATCCGCTTGGATGCAGTGGCGTGCGAATCTCCACAACGCTTTTACATGAAATGAAAAGACGCGGTTCCCGGTTTGGCCTGGCTACGATGTGCGTGGGTGTCGGACAGGGAGCGGCAGTTGTTTTTAAAGGGGTTGACGGTTGAGGGTTGATGGTTGAGGGTTGATGGTTGACGGTTGATGGTTTATGGTTGAGGGTTGATGGTTTATGGTTTATGGTTGACGGTTTATGGTTGAGGGTTTATAGGGAGGGCCGAAGGCTTGTCAACAGTTCTTCAAATTTTACTTCCTGCTGAACGCCGGTTTTTAGATCTTTCAATTTTGCAAAGCCGGTTTTGAGTTCATCGTCTCCGATGAGCACGACTATCGGGATATGTTTTTTCTCGGCGTATTTAAACTGTTTATCAAATTTCGTTTGCTCATGATATAGTTCGCAGCGAATGCCTTTCATTCTTAAAGACTGCAGGAGCTCAAAACTTTTCGCAGCCCCTTCTTGTCCCAGATTGAAAAACAAGACTTGGGTTGACCGCTGAACAGTGGTCGGAAATAAAGTTAATTCTTCCATCACATCATAAATTCTGTCCACACCAAAGGAGATACCTACCCCCGGGATATTGGGCACCCCAAATAGGCTGGTCAGATCATCGTAACGGCCACCACCGCCAATGCTTCCAATCGAAACATTTTTTGCACGCACTTCAAAAATAATCCCGGTATAATAGTTCAGTCCCCGCGCCAGCGAGAGATCCAGCTGCACGTCCCCGGTTCCTTCAAATGATTTTAAAATATACTGAATATCGGCAATCCCTTCGCCCGTTGCATTATTTGAAATGAGCGCGGACAACTGTCTTATTTTTTCATCATTGGTCCCTTCCGTTGTCAGGTATTTTTCTATCAACTTAATTTGATCGTCCGACAGATTTCTTTGAGCGAGTTCCTGTTTCACTTTATCCATTCCGATTTTATCGAGCTTGTCGATTGCTGTCGTAATGTTCGTCGTTTGTCCCGGCCCGCCACAAATTTCTGCGAGTCCCGCAAGTATCTTCCGATGATTGATACGCACTTCTACCGGGATCCCTAATTTTTTAAAAACGCTGAGATAAATCTGCGTCAGTTCTACTTCATTCAGCAGGGAACGACTTCCGACCACGTCGGCATCACATTGATAAAACTCGCGGTAGCGGCCCTTCTGCGGGCGGTCTGCGCGCCACACCGCCTGGAGCTGATACCGGCGGAATGGAAAAGTGATTTCGTTTTGATGTGTAGCCACATACCGGGCAAAGGGAATCGTGAGATCGTACCGTAGTGCCCGTTCAGTAATCAGCTGCTCGTTTTTGCCGGAAAGAATATTTTCAAATGCATGCCGGGCGGCAGCTGTTTTCGATGGATGATCGAGTCCGTTATTGAGAATCTTGAAAATAAGCTTATCTCCTTCCTCTCCATACTTACCGAGTAGGGTCTCCATGTTTTCCATCGCCGGCGTTTCGAGTGGTTCAAAACCATATACCTCGAAAACGGAACGGATCGTATCAAATATAAAATTGCGTTTATATACCGTTTCTGCTCCGAAATCACGGGTGCCCTGTGGTAATCCGGGTTTGGTCATGAGATGATGGATGCTGTTTTAAGCGCACCGTATTTTTTAATAATCTGATCGCAGGCTTTATCAATCATTTCGTATACAACATGATAACCGGATTCTTCGCCGTAATATGGGTCCGGCACATCCATGTTTTTACCGGGAAACACTTCATTAAGCAACAGGTTTGTTTTTTCTTCCCGGTATTTTTTTCTTGCGATGGCTTGCATTTCAACGAGAATGTCGGCCGACATGGCATAGATCAAATCATAACGGTCAAAATCTTCTGCTTCAAAAACTCTGGCGGCCTGATGACTGATGTCTATATGATGTTGTTTTGCCACTTTCTGTGAAAGCGGATGGGGCGCGTGGCCGATATGATTATTATTATTGGTTCCGGCACTGTCGACTACCCAGACTAATCCCCGTTCTTTCGCTTTTGCTTCTAAAATTCCCTGCGCCAGCGGACTTCGGCAAATATTGCCCAGACAGACCATTAAAATTTTCATGCCCGCAAAAGTAATATATTTTTCAAATTGAATACAGAAAGCCAAAAACCGGACTGTTTTATGGAATTCGTTTTCTATCGCATCTCATCTGCACTGCGCAGGGTCTTGTTCTGATTTCTTCACCATTCAAACAGATCAAATGGACCCTCTGGCCATGGTCAAAGCCGAACCGCCCGATATTCTTTTTGAAAACAGAAACAAACGGTACGGAGACTATCCGCCGCGAAAATATTATACCCAAAGACTCATCATTTCTCTGGATAATACGATAGTCCTCGTTTTACTCAGCATTTTGGGTAACGGTACGGCCGGACGGGAAGCCCCGAACTCCGGGACAGACAGCGCGTCCGTCTCCAAACCGGGGATTTATGCAAACGCTGCAATCATGCCTTCTTTTCCGGGCGCCCCGGCGACCCTGCAGCATTTTTTGTTGAAAAATTTACACATGCCCGAAAATAATCTCGACCCCGGAACGCAGGTTTATGTAATGGCCCGTTTTATTGTGGGGGCCGATGGTAGAGTGCGGGGAATAGAAATAACCGATGCCTTAGAAAATATGTTTAGTGCCGAAGTGAAGCGCGTTATATTGAAAATGCCTGATTGGAATCCGGGCGTTCAGAATCACCGGAATGTTGCCGCATATTATAATTTGCCGGTTAATTTTGTTACTGCTGAATAAGTTGGCAAATTGATTACGTTAAGGGTTTTTATGTATATTGCCCATCGCTTATAAACGAATGTAAATGTCCGAAAATCAGGAGCTGGATCGTCGCACAAAAGGTTACCGAATGAGGAGGTCCATCATGGATTACGGAATGGGGTTGATTATATTTTCCATTGGTGTTTTTTTCCTTCTGGCACCCCAAATGGAGGTTGCTTTTAAGGTAGATAATAAATTCCGGTTTTTATTTGCAGGTCTTTGTATTATCTATGGGATATTCCGTGCTTACCGCGGGTATAAAAAAAATTATTTTAACTAATATTTAATTGGCGTGCTCGCTTTTAAAAAATGTTTGCCTTGGATACGATGGGTCCTGATCTTCGGGATGAGTGCTGGCTGCCATACCGGGCCACGCATTCCGGCAGAGACGCCCACTTCCGGCATGATTCATATCAGCGTGGATGAATCATTTAAACCCGTGATCGATTCCCAGCTCAAAGTATTTGAAAGTTCTTTTCCCAATGCGCGGATTCTGGTGGAATATAAATCGGAGGCCGCCTGTTTGAGAGATTTGTCGAACGACAGTACCCGGTTGGTAATTATCACCCGGGGATTGAGTTTGGCGGAAGAGTCTTTTTTTAAGGATTCTGCGAAAAACCCCGCTATTTCAGGGATCCTGGCCTATGATGCGGTCGCGATGATCGTTAACAATAAAAGTCGGGATACACTGATGGATATGAGTGATGTCGCGGATTTGCTGGAAGGAAAGGATAAAAAACAGCGCGAGGCAGTCATGGATGGTGTTTCCGCCACCAGCACCGTACGGTTTTGTCTGGATTCCGTTTTGAAAGGGAAAACTTTAGGGAAAAATGTAATAGCTGCCAGGTCCAGTCCACAGGTGATTTCGTACGTAGAAAACCACCCCCAGGCGATTGGCTTTATCGGTGTGAGCTGGATCGGTGATAACGAAGATTCAACTGATCTGGCCTTTCTGAAACAGGTGAAAGTAGTCGCCGTTCGTTGTGAACGTTGCAGCGATAAACCCTATGTTTGGCCGAATCAATATAATATTTACTACAAGAGATATCCTATGGTACGCGGATTGTATTATATCCTGAAAGAGAA
>JAYWCS010000203.1:0-5792 GCA_043780315.1 Bacteroidota bacterium
GTTATTCAACCGGATGGCATCTACCACCTGATCGGGGGTTAGATGATGACTTCTCAACGCCTCCGGACTTACATTAATCTCAATGGTTCGGTTATTCCCTCCGAAAGGTGGAGGGGCAAGTAGTCCATGCACGGCAGTAAATGAAGCCCGGACGTATACATTCGCGAGATCCTGTAATTCATTATTTGAACGTGTTGCGCTGCTGAGTACCAATTGACCCACTGGCAGCGATGATGCATCAAAACGAATAATAAATGGCGGGTTTGAACCGGGAGGAAATACAGCTTGCGCCCGGTTGGACAATGCACTTAATTCAGCAGCGGCCTGTGCCATATCGGTTCCTTCGTAATAGGTGAGCTTCATCAACGTGAGACCCTGAATATTTTTTGTTTCGATACTTTTTAACCCATTGGCGAATAACAGAAGATTTACATATTGTTTGGCGAAATAAGATTCCATCTGGTTGGGTGTATATCCGCCAAACGGATGGGCGAGGTAGATGACCGGTAAATTCATTTTGGGAAGAATATCTATTTTGATATCCGACAAAGCGCTGATACCGAAAAATAATAATCCCGCAACCAATACAAGTATTGAAATGGGCTTACGAAGTGCTGCTTTGATTAGATTCATTATATCCTGCTTAAAATTCTTATTAGTTAGAAGGAGCAACAGCGTTGATGAACAATTGAAAATTTCCCAACGAGGCTGCTTTCAGTAATAGCGACTGCCACACATTGCTAAATGCAATATCCCGGTTTGTTTCCGCGCGGTTCAGCGTATAAAGTGTTTGCGTTACATCAATAATATCTGTCAATCCATTTCTGTATAAAACTGTTTTTTGCTGAAAGGCATCGGTTGCAGATTGAACCTGTATGGGTGCTTCATTAAAATTCGAAATAGCATTTGTGATTTTTTTCTCCGCCAATAACTGCTGCGCCTTCAATTGCAGATTCACCAAATCGAATTCATCTTTGAGCCCTTTGGAAATATAGGATTGTGCAGCAACCTGTTGTTTGACTCTGGATAAAGAAGTGATATTCCAGGTAACTCCCACGCCGAACAGATAATTGATCCGGTCGGGGCTGATTCCATTGAAGTAACCCAAATCATGTCCTGCCGGGTTTGTGCTGTAGTCAGACGAGAATCCGGAACCCCTGGTTTGGAAAACGCCAAACAGTGAGAACGCTGGATATTTCAGGGTATTGATATATTTCAGTTGCGCATCACTGACGTCGATGCGACTATTGTATTATTTTAATAGGGGATGCAGCGTAACGATTGTGTTCGTAAAAGAAGAGGGCATTTTTGAAATGAAAAACGTGTCCAGTAAAAAATCTACCTGCGGGATCCCCAGGAGGGTAGCGAGCTGACTGGCCCTTTCCTGTTCGGCGTCTTTTGCGTTGGTTAATATTGTTTTCGCATTGGACACTTCTGCATTGGCCAGAGAGGAATCCACACCGGCGATCAATCCGTTTTTTGCACGCGCAGTAACCACATTTTTTAGTGTGTCGGCCCGGTCGAGATTAAATTGTTCGGAACGGGTAAGGCGCTGGGCTGCGAGAAGATTTAGATAGGCCGCGGCCACACGCACCTGTTGTTCGAATAGTTCCTGCTCCCGATCATAGGTATCTCTAGATATATACGATTGAGCCGCTTTCACCCTTTCTTTTGCCCGGCCAAAAGCAAAAAAATCCCAGTTGACATTCGCCAGATATAAGGCCCCGAATGCGGCCTGCCAATTCTGTTTCGATTCCGGAACACCGGAGGACGCTGCTGCATATCCAAAACTATATAAGGGGCCGCTTTGACCGTTCGCGGTTCCAAAATCCTGCTGTCCGGAGACTATCAAATTAGGCAGGGCCTCTCTTTTCGCTTCAGCTGCGGAAGCCGTGGAAGCCTTGATATAATTAGCTTTGGCCCGGATGGACGGGTAATTATTGATGGCCGTTTCGAGAGCGTCTTTCAATGTCAGCGACTGCTGGGCATAGCCGGAAAGATTACAAATAAGAAAAAATAGCAGGGAATAGAGAGCTTTGATTCTCATTAGTTAATAGGGACTTTGATTACACCTGCAAAGTGAAAACATCATTTTGAAGTAATTTTGAAGCAGTTACAACGCCGGCTGCGGCTGTGTTTTGAAGTTCAGCTCGGGCCCGGGAGGCGCGCTGGAGACCTTAATCGGAGCATTCGCTTCCGGAAAAAGAATCTGAATGATATGATATCCCTGATTAAAACGGTATTTAATATCGAATTGGTGTATATCACAAATCTGTTTCACGATCGCCAGTCCGATCCCGATCGAATCGCTGCTCTGGTTGCTTTTCTTAAAGCGTTGAAATAATTCAGTCGTTGGTACCAGGGGTTCCGGGCCAGAATTTTTTATTACGAACCCGCGATGGTCAAGTTCTACTTCAATGGAGCCTTCTCCTGAGTTATGCCGGATGGCATTACTCACCAGGTTGTTCAACAGCAGGTTCCCCAATATAGGATGTAATTGAACGTACACGCCACTCGAAATTTTCGTGATCAGCGAAATGGATTTCATCTGCATGAGCTCCTTATATGAATCGAGTGTTTCGTTAATCAGCCGGCAAAAGCGCAGGGGTTCTTTGGTTGCATATTCCTGATTTTCAAGTCGGGTCAGTAATATCAGTGAGCTATTGATACGCGACAATTTTTCCAATGAGCCCTGAATGTCAGTGATCAGCAGAGCCTGTTCGTCGGTAATGGACGATTCGGCCAGCAACTCCAGTTTCATGCCCATGACCGCCACCGGGGTTTGCAATTCATGCGATGCGTTTTCTGTAAATTCCTTCAATGCGATATACTCGTCAACGGCCTTATCGGTCATTGCTTTGACAAAGCTGTTCATCTCCCTGAATTCCCGGGTATTGGTAAGCGGCAATTGTATCCGCTCTTTTTGTTTGAGGTTAAATAATTCCATCGCCTTCAGCGTTTTTTTGAAAGGAGAAAGAATGATCCGCGAAACCAGCCGCGCAGAGATCGCGATCAAACTCAGAATCAGCAGCCACTTCCAAAAAATGGTGGCTTCGAGTCCGGATAACAAATGATCTCCCTTAATAACATATCCGTAAGAGGTGATACAGTAGTTTTTATTTCGAATAGAAGCGTACGAGTTCACCGTAATGCGATATTCCGATTTTAGACTATGCGGATAGGAAGATTCCGATTTGATAAAATCCAGATGCCTGGCCGGAAGCGCACTTATTTCACGAACTGTTATTTTTCTTCCCAGAACGGATGAATCGAATAGCCGTCCGGATTGCATCTGATCGACCGCGATTTGATTAATGGTCGCCAGCCGGTCGATGGCGGACTCTTCAATTTTATTTTTAACGCTGTAGAAAGTAATGGCTGTCCCGACCACCGTACAGGTGAGGGCAATACATAAGTACCATAGCGTAAATTTATTTATCAGTTTCATGAAGCGGAGGTGTTGAATTTATATCCAATGCCATAGACGGTACCAATGTAGTCGACGCCACGGGCTGCGCTTATTTTCTTCCGGAGATTTTTTACGTGTTGATATACGAAATCGAAATTTGCCAGGTCTTCAGTATAGTCGCCCCAAAGATGCGCTGCGATGGACTGGCGGGATAAAACGCGATTTTTATTTACGATAAAATAGAGGAGCAGATCGAATTCTTTACGGGTGGTATCCAGCAATGCATCACCTACGCGCACTTCGAGCGTATTAGTATTCAGATTGATTTCATTAAACTGAATAATATTACTTCCGTTGAGATTTTTACGCCGGTAAATAGCGCGTATGCGGGCGTGAAGTTCCGAAAGGTGAAAAGGTTTTGTGATATAATCATCAGCGCCTTCTTCCAGACCGGTTACTTTATCTTCCAGTCCGTTTTTGGCAGACGTAACAAGCACATTACTCTGAATTTGTTCGGCCTTGATCATCTTCAGCAATTTCAATCCGTCGCCATCGGGTAGCATGATATCCAGCAAAATACAATCGTATTGGAACCGAAAAAGTTTTTCTTCTGCTTCGGAACAATTGGAAGCTATTTCGCAGATATAGTTTTCTCGAACAAGAAAATCCTGTACGCTGCAAGCCAACTTCATATTGTCTTCAATGATCAAAACCTTCATTCATAGTAAAATTAAACAATGATTTTGAAGTAAAGTTGAAGGGAATCAGCTGAAAATGCTTCTGCAAAGCCCTTTTATACTAATAAATTTAGTATATTCGTTACACTGAAATCTCATCATGGAAATCATTTTACTCATTGTTTCAATCTGTAATCTCATATTTTTAATTGGTCATATTTTTCTGAGTCGTCCGGCGATCCACGAAATTAAATTCTCCGTTCAGTCAGTCAAGCAGGAATTAACGACTATCCGTCAGGATGCGAGCCAGCACGCGAAAGATATCCGGATAGAATCGGGAATACAACTACACTCATTTTCAAAAACACTTTCGGATTCCATTTCGAATGCTGCCGAAGCACAAAAAAATCTACTGGATTCTTTTGCAGAACAGTTAAAAGCATTTAAAATTTCGATGGAAGAAAATAGCTGCGCTGATCGACGGGAGCAGCGGGAGAATTTTTCCGGATTGCTGGAAAGTCAGGCGTTACAGTGTAGGACAAACACGGAAACACTTCAACGGATGCAGAGCGGTATGGAGAAGTCGATTAAAAATCTGCAGGAGGGCAATGAGGTGAAATTAGAGGAAATGCGAAGAACGGTCGACGAAAAGCTAGAGAAGACGCTGGAGACACGTTTGGCCCAGTCCTTTACGCTGGTCAGTGAACGACTGGAAAATGTGCACAAGGGACTGGGGGAAATGCAGCAATTGGCGATTGGGGTAGGGGATCTGAAAAAAGTTTTAAGCAATGTAAAAACGCGGGGTGTACTGGGCGAGACGCAATTGGGAAATATTCTGGAACAACTGCTGGCGCCGGATCAGTATGAAGTGAATGTGATTACAAAAAAGGGAACATCCAACCGGGTTGAATTCGCCATCAAGATCCCGCAGCAAAATCAGGAAAATAAAGTATTGCTGATGCCGGTGGATGCCAAGTTTCCGATTGAAGACTATTACAACTTACTCGCTGCGTACGACCTGCACGATGTAAGCGGTGTTGAAATAGCCGGGAAGGCATTAGAATCTGCGATAAAAAAAGCAGCGAAGGATATTCATGAGAAATATATTAATCCGCCGGATACTTCTGAAATTGGTTTGTTGTTCCTTCCGATCGAAGGGTTGTATGCTGAAGCGGTGCGCAGACCTGCCTTATTGGAAACCCTGCAGCGGGAGTATCAAATTATCATCACGGGACCGACCACCTTATCGGCTGTGCTGAGCGCCATTTCATTTGGATATAAGACCATGGCGATGGAACAGCGAAGCGGGGAGATAAAAAAAACACTGAGTGCGGTGCGAACCGAGTTTAACAATTTTGGAACCGTGCTGAAGAGGGCGCAGGAGAAAATTTATCATGCCGGAGAAGACATCGATCTGCTGGTAGGGGTTCGGACAAGAAAAATTCAGGCTAAATTAAAATCTTTTGACGAATTACCGGGAGCGGAAACGGCCGCTTTGCTCGGGTTGGATTCGGGATTGAACGACAGCGTCCCGGATCTTTCAGAATAGGGTCAAAATACACTTGTCTCCCGAATCACCTCAAATACTTCTCATAAGTCCGGTTTTTCGCAAAACGGGATGCAACGGTTTGCAAAAACAAATGGTCAGGGTACTAGCACATGGATCAAAACAAGTTGCTGAAAGATTGCCTTCAGGGAAAAGCGGA
>JAYWCS010000204.1:0-2138 GCA_043780315.1 Bacteroidota bacterium
TTTATAAAACCGCGTTGTTTGAGAATTTCTGTCAGGTCAGAAACAATTTCATCCATGCTTTCTTCTTCTGCATAATGAAAGGCCCGTACACCCCAACTCAGACTCAATTGATTGATCAGTGTCTTTTCCTTGGAGAATATATAAAGGGGAGATTTTGGCCGGTAGCTCGATAACATGAAGGCAGTATATCCGCTTTCCGTCATTCCGATCAGCGCATCTGCATGGGTATCTTTAGCCAGTTTGCAGGCATTGTAACAAATCGCATCGCTGAGAAAAGAAGGAGAGTGGGGCTGCGGTTCCAGTTCATCTTCGCGGTTATAATGATAATCGGTTCTCTCTACTTCCATAATAATCTTGCGCATGGTTTCCACGACCAGGGTTGGATAGTTACCCGTGGCCGTTTCTGCACTCAGCATCACGGCGTCGGCACCTTCCAGTACCGCATTGGCGACATCCGTAATTTCACTCCGGTTCGGCTTGGTACGGTCAATCATACTCTCCATCATTTGGGTCGCCACGATCACCGGCTTGGCACGATGAATAGATTTGCGAATGATCTGCTTTTGAATCAGGGGAACCTGCTCGATTGGAAGTTCAACTCCCAGATCGCCCCGGGCTACCATGATCCCGTCCGATTCCAAAATGATTTCACGCAGATTGGTAAGGGCCTCCGGCATTTCTATTTTTGCAATGATTTTAGTTTTACTTTTCTTATGATTTAGCTTTTCCCGCAGACCCACAATATCATTTACCCGCCGAACGAAGGAAAGTGCCACCCAGTCAAGTTTCTGCTCGATAATATATGCAAGATCGACTTCATCTTTTTCCGTTATGGCAGGTAGTGATATTTTTGTATCCGGCAGGTTAACCCCTTTTTTTGAGGAAATAATACCTCCCAGTTTTACCTCCACTTTCACATCGTGATTCTTTTCAATACTGATCACTTTAACTTCCAGTTTGCCATCATCAATCATAATGATATTTCCCACTTTAACATCTTCATGCAGGTTGGGATAGGAAACATAAATTCTTTCCTTGTTACCAACCAGCTTGGTATTGGTAAAAGTTAGAATTTCACCTTCTGTTACCATCATGCTGCCTCCCTCAATTTCTCCGACCCGTAATTTAGGCCCCTGCAGATCACCCAGAATTGCAATATTGAATGGTTCGGTAGAATTGATTTTGCGGATATGCTCGATAATTTTTGTTTTGTCTTCATGACTCCCATGAGAAAAATTTAGCCGGAATACATTGACCCCTGCTCTCACCAGAGACAATAATTTATCGTAAGTATCGCAGGCGGGGCCAACGGTCGCAACGATTTTAGTACGATGAAATGCGTGCTCCAAGCCAGCCTTTTTATCCATCTGGCCGTAGATATATTTCGAGATATTTTTTGACATATTATTTGAATGTGAAGAGTTAAAAAAATAATTAAGTGGACATGAAGGACAAGGCAACTGGTTAAGAGGCCAATATCTTTACAATTTTAAGCCAGTCATCGCTGATTTTTTGCTTTGCTTTCACCGCTTTTTCCAACGGAGTATAATGAATTTTATTATTCACGATACCAACCATCACGTTGTATTTTCCTTCCAGCAAACATTCCACGGCTGAATATCCCATGCGGCTGGCAATGACGCGGTCCAGACAACTCGGCGAGCCGCCCCTTTGTATATGACCCAGAATACATACCCGGGTATCCACATTGGGTAACCGGCTTTTCACCACTTTGGCAACTTCTTCCGCTCCTCCATAATTATCCCCTTCGGCAACAACCACCAGGTTCACGAGTTTTTTTCTTTTTTCTTTTTCCTGTAGTGAACTCACCAGTTCTTCGATATCCGTTTTTCTTTCCGGAATCAGAATATTTTCCGCGCCGGTGGCGATGCCACTGTGCAGCGCAATATAACCCGCGTCCCGACCCATCACTTCAATGATGAAAAGTCGGTCATGGGCGTCTGCCGTATCCCGGATTTTGTCGATCGCTTCCACCGCCGTATTTACGGCTGTATCAAAACCGATCGTGAAATCTGTTCCGGCCATATCCTTGTCGATGGTGCCTGGAATTCCAATGCAGGGTATCTCGAATTCAGAACTGAATTTATGGGCACCGCGGAAAGAACCGTCGCCCCCGA
>JAYWCS010000205.1:0-5359 GCA_043780315.1 Bacteroidota bacterium
CTGCTTTGGCACGCAGGGAAGCAGGTAAATTACATGCACTCTGGCGGATCGGAAAGCCCGAGGAAGTTGGCCGTGTAGCCGTTTTCCTTGCCAGTGAAGATGCTTCTTTTGTAACGGGTGCCTCTATTGTAGTCGATGGCGGATTCGGATCGGGGTTACCTCCTAAATAAAAAAATTTTAAAAAATGTTATCATGAGAAAATGTTTCTTTTGTATTGGTTTGGCCATATTTTTTTTGATAGATACATCTATTGCTCAGAATGCAACGGTGAATATGGCTGTAAAACATCAGACCATTCACGGGCTGGGTGTAAATATCAATCCACAATCCTGGAATGTCAACCCGGAAGCGGTGAAGAAAGTAATTGACAGTCTGGTAGACGGATTAGGCTGTACCAGTTTTCGGCTCATGTACGACGATTGTGACTGGGAGACCGTAAATGACAATGATGATCCGAATGTTTATAATTGGAATTATTACGATTCTATATATCGAGCGCCCCGTTTTACCTGCGTTTGGAATACGATCGAATATTTAAACAGTAAAGGGATCAGCGATATTACACTGAGCCCGGATGGCGCAACAACTGCCTGGATGGGGGGTACAAAATTGAAGCCGGGAATGGAAGCGGAATATGCAGAGACCATGGCCTCTATGGTGAATTATGGACTCCGACGCAGACTGCCGGCCATTCAGTTCACCATGCTTTCTCCCATCAACGAAACAACCTGCGGGGGAGATGAAGGTGCCAACATGACGCCGGATCAACTGGGAATGGTGTTCACTGATATCGCGAACCACCTGATCCATGATAAACTGGATTTATTAACGCTGATAGGTCCCGACGACTGTGGCGGCTGGGCACCGAATTTCCACGCAATGACGAGCAGTCCGATTGCGATGTCTAAAATTATCCGCTTCGGCACCCACGACTATGGAAACAGCACGTCGAAGATTAAGGGGCTGGTCGATTCCATCAAGCATTCTGCTTATGCGGGCCGGGAAGCGATTATGACCGAAGCCAATGAAAGTTGTACAGGATGCGATGGGGGAACCTACAATAAAAATTATGGATTTAACTTTTATGCCGGGCCTGCATATAAATATGTATTGAACGACCTGAATGAAGGCGCAAATGGCTTGCAGATTTGGGAGGGATATGATAGTCGTTACCACCATCCCAATCGAACACTTACCTGGAGTATGTGGGGTATTTTCGCCGTCAATGATACCCTGCAGCCGGATGTATATACCCAGCGCGCACACTATTATACATTTAAACAACTATTCAATTTTGTGAAGCCCGGGTTCAGGAGAATAGAAATTTCCACGAGCCTATCTGAAGTTACATTTTCCGCGTTTTATAATCCGACGAATGACAAGATCGTCATTACCGGAAAGAATGATAGTGGCAAAGAGCAGTTCGTCGATGTCCTCGTGAAAAACAGCCCGGCCATTTCATCCTTTAATTATTTCTATACAGATGAAACGCATCATTTCGAAAAGGGTGCTGATATTACGGTAAAAAATAAAAGATTCTCACAGGTAGTTGCTCCGAATTGCGTTTTTACGCTGGTGGGTAAATAAATAAAAAATAATCAGATGACCTATTTCAGAGACGACAAGGAATTGTTTTATTTCATTCATAAATATCTGTATGTTGCTGCGGTGTGTGACATACTGGATGAAACAGGCCATCGAAATCAGGCAATGCATCAACGACTGCGACCACTATTGATGGATATCAACCATTGCGGGTTTGTTGGCAGGGCAAAAACCCTTCACTGGATTGAAACCGATACCATTTCTGAAGATGATCCGTACGGCTTAGAAATCGAAGCCATGGATTCATTGAAAGAAGGCGACGTAGTGGTACATTCAACGGACTATAACGGGACCAATGCACCTTGGGGAGAATTGATGTCAACCATTTCAAAAAACAAAGGAGTGGCGGGCTGTGTATGTGATAGTCAGGTGCGAGACTGCGTTAAAATCATTGAGATGAATTTCCCGGTTTTCTATGCCGGGATCAGACCCCTGGACTCAAAGGGCAGGGGAATGGTCGCAGATTATGATATTCCCATTCAATGTGGCGGTGTGTTGGTGAATCCCGGCGACCTGATCTATGCTGATTTTGACGGCATTGTTGTGGTACCCAAAGAAATCGAAGCCGATGTGTTTAACCGGGCAAAAGAAAAAGTAGAAAGCGAAAATCATTCACGCCGTGAACTGCAGGACGGCAGGTCTTTGCGCGAAGTTTATGACAAATATAAATCGCTGTGAGTCTCTTTAAATCTCAGAAAATAATTGACTGGTCGCTCGTCATTCTCATCAACTTCATGTGGGCGACCCAAGTGCCGGTGATCCGGTTGATCGGAAATGCGTACGGACCAATTACAATTGCTTTTATTCCGATGATCCTGAGTACACTGATTTTTCTTCCGGTGCTCTGGATGGAAAATAAAAAACGGGGCGTCAAAATGAAATGGCGTTGGCGCGACTTAAAATATTTTATGCTGCCCGGATTGATCGGCGTGTTCCTTATGCAATATTTATACACACTCGGTTCACAGAAGACGCTGGCTGCGAATGCAGGAATTATAACACTCACCATTCCGGTGATTGTTGCTGTTTTTGCTTCTGTTTTATTGAAGGAGAAATTAAATGTTATCCGTATCCTGAGTTTCGTTTTGGCTATCGGAGGCGTTTTATTAACCTCATTGCCGGATATATCCGGCGCTAATTTTAAGCAAGGCAGTTACTTCAGCGGTAACGTTATTTTTTTATTTGCCTGCGTCTGTTGTGGTTTCTATAATACGTATTGCAAACTACTGGTCGATAAAAAATTCACCGAGGTTGAAATCCTGGTATATGGTTCTATAATCGGCAGCATTGTCAGTATTCCGTTGCTCATCTGGGTTGAGCCGTTTCATTTAAATCAATTTTTGCATAGCGGGAAAATTGCATTGTTTGGAATATTGGAGCTGAGCCTGATTGTTTACGGCATTTCGATGTTATTATTTTTTTATATTTTAAAAAGAATGGATGTGACCCAGGCTATTTTGGGGACTTATTTGTTGCCTTTTTTTATCGCGTTGATGGGCATCTTACTGCTGAATGAAAAAATCACTTTCCTGATGTTTGTTGGCGGCCTGTTGATTTTGATCAGCACGTTGATGGTAACGATTTACGAAAATTCCTTACTTGCTTTTTTTAAAAAGAAAACCCCCATATCAAATTGAAAATTACAAACGTACAAGCGATCGGATTGAAGCTTCCTGAAATTTCAAATGCGGCGGACGGCACGCAGGATGATCTGATTATAATGGTGGAAACAGATGAAGGGATTACCGGATACGGTGAGGTGGATACGGCCCCAGGTCCGGGCAAGGCGATTGTGGACGCGTATATGTCACACGGCACGTGCTACGGCTTACGTGAAGTTGTTGTCGGGATGGATCCGTTCGATTATGAACAGATCTGGAATGATATGTGGGCCAAAACATATTATTATGGACGCAGTGGTCCGGTGATGCATGTGATGAGCGGAATCGATATGGCCATATGGGATATTATGGGAAAGGCTGTCGATAAACCGGTGCATAAATTATTGGGCGGAAGTTACGTAGATAAGGTGCGTGCCTATGCCAGCGCATTGATGCCGGAAAATAAAGAGTCGGTTAAACGAATGGTCGATAACTATGTGGCGCAGGGTTTTACAGCCATTAAATTTGGATGGGGCCCGCTCGGATTTGATACGCATTTTGATCTAGGGTTGATTGAAACAGCAAAGAAAGCAGCGGGAGATAAGGTTGAGATCATGATTGATATTGGAAAAAGATACCGCCTGAAGCAAGCCATGTATGTGGCTAAAGCTTTGGAGCAACTGGATATTTATTGGCTGGAAGAGCCGCTGCCCGCAGAGGATTATGTTGGCTATAAAAGACTTACAGAATCAACCACGATGCGAATTGCAACCGGGGAGGAGGAAAGCGGGCGACTTGCTTTTGCGCGATTGATCAACGAAACGCATGTAGATGTCATTCAGCCGGATATGTCGCGCTGCGGCGGATTAACGGAAGCAAAAAAAATAGCTTCGATGGCGGCGGATCAGAATCTATTATGTGTTCCCCATGCATTCAAGACCGGCGTTCTGGTGGACGCTTCCATTCACCTCATTGCCTCCATTCAACATGCCCCTTTTCTGGAATTCTCGGTGACAGAATCCGGCATTCGAAAAGAATTGCTGGTCAATCCCTTCAGGCAAAAAAATGGTTATGTGGATGTTCCCCAAACGCCGGGTCTGGGTATTGAATTGAATCCGGAAGTCATTCAGAAATATGGTACCGCTAAATAAATATTTATCTCCATGACGAATATTATTTCTCGTGTTAAAAGGCTGAGCGAAATGAAAGAAACCAAACAGCTAGATGCCTGTATGATTACTTCTCCTTCATCAGTAAAATATTTCAGTGGCTATTTTTTTTATTTCGAATACGGCCCTTCACCCTTTCATCTGTTGCCTGCGATATGTATGCTGGGCCGGCAATCTGATATTAGTTTGATTATTGCAGATAATGAAACCGGGCGGGCAGCATACCTCGATCCCATCGTTGAGATTTCTCCCTATGCCAGTTATACTTTTGAACAGGCCGCGGATCCAACAGGGGCGTGTATGAGAAATATTCTTGCATATTTTCAGAAAAAAAAACTTGGTGCTTCCCGGATTGGTATCGAACCGGATTCAATTCCCTTTGTGATTACCCAAACATTAAAAGAACTATTTCCTTCGATTGAATGGGTAGATGTCAGTAGCGATATAAATTATTTAAAATCGATTAAAGATTCTGATGAAATTGAAATGATCCGGCGCTCGGCGGGTTTGGCTGATATCGGTCAGGCGGCTGTTCTGAAATATGCGAAAGTGGGTATGTCGGAACTCGAACTTTTTTCATTGGCTCACCGGGATATAGAAACTTTTGCGGGAACACGTGTGCCGGTGATGGCAGATCTGAGTACTGGAATAAATACCCGGGGCGGCGGCGGTATGCCGACAAATAAAATCATCCAATCGGGCGATTTAATTATTTCAGATTTTCAACCCTGTTTACATGGCTATTGGGGTGATTCATGTAACACGATGGTGGTGGGTGCGGCCACCCCTGATCAGAAGAAAACATGGCGACTGGTTCGAGAGGCGTTGGAAATTGGCATCGGGGCGATCAAACCTGGTATGCGCGCGAATGAAGTGGACAAGCTGCTGCGGGCGCATATCGGAAACTATCCTCATCATAGCGGGCATAGTGTGGGAACATCCAGTCACGAAGGGCCGCGTATTACACCGTACAATGAAACGGAG